>NZ_JAUBUC010000096.1:0-24113 GCF_036705285.1 Microcoleus sp. B4-C1
TTTAAAAGTTTTTTTTAGTTATTTAGTAATGCACAAATTTAGGTGTTTGTCAAATTAATTTAGATGCGTTTACCCTGTATAAACACCCTAAACATACAGGATATGCCCAAATCTTATTCAACAAAAAAACAGGGATTAATGCAAAGAAATTCACCCGCATTAATCCCCAATTATTCCAGATTAGATTAAGCCAGATTAAGCAGCAACTAAACCGCTGTGTCTCAACAAAGCTTTAGTGCTCGGTTCGCGTCCCCGGAAAGTTTTAAACACTTCCATCGGGTGCAAACTGCCGCCCAATCCTAACACTGTATCTCGGAAGCGCTTACCTGTAGAGGCGATCGCACTTTCATCTTCCAAACCCGCTTCCTCAAACGCCGCAAAAGCATCAGCGCTGAGCACTTCCGCCCATTTATAACTGTAATACCCCGCCGCATAGCCACCCGCAAAAATGTGTCCGAAAGCGCACAAAAATGCGTCTTCTTCCAGAGGAGGCAAAACAGTCGTAGTTTTAGCGATACGGTTGCGGACATCGGCCACAGTTTCGCTGCCGCCCGATCGATAGCGGTGGTGCAATTCGATATCAACGCTGCTAAAATGTACTTGCCTGAGCATGACGGTGCCACTCATGTAGTGGCGCGCTGCTAGCAGTTTTTGGTAGTAGTGTTCCGGCAAAGTTTCCCCGGTTTCGTAATGCTTTGCCATCCCGAACAAAGTCGCGCGATCGTAACACCAATTTTCCATAAATTGACTGGGCAATTCCACCGCATCCCACTCAACATTATTGATGCCAGAAGCCCCCGGATAGTCTACCGTTGTCAGCATATGCTGCAAACCGTGACCGAATTCGTGAAACAAAGTTTCGACTTCCAAGAAAGTCATTAAACTCGGTTTGCCGTCAACCGGAGGACTTTGGTTGCACACCAAATAAGCCACCGGCAACCGCGTGGTTGTTTTTCCCGCTTCGACAAATTTAGCGCGCACCACGCACTCGTCCATCCAAGCACCGCCGCGCTTTTCTTCGGGGCGGCTGTAGGGGTCTAAATAGAAATTGGCGATCGTATTTCCTGCTTCATCATCTATTTGGAAATAGCGCACATCTTTGTGCCACACAGGAGTTTGACCGTCCGCCGCAGTTACTGTCACGCCAAACAGCCGCTTTACTAATCCAAATAACCCCTCTAATACCTGTGGTAAAGCAAAATAAGGTCGCAATTCTTCGGCACTAAAAGCAAACTTTTCTTCTCGGCGCCGTTCCGACCAAAAACCAATATCCCAGTGCTTTAAATCCCCAGATTCCGCCGCGCCTTTTTCGGCAGCAAAAGCTTTCAATTCTTCTAAATCTTTGACAGCAGCATCATAACTAGCTAAGCGCAATTCTTCTAACAAAGCTTCCACTGCTGTCACGTCGGGAGCCATTTTGCTCGCCAAGCTCAATTCGGCATAACTGCTAAACCCCAGCAAAGCAGCTTTTTCCTGGCGCAAAGCTAAAATGCGATCGGTCAACGGCCAGTTATTCAATTCTCCGCTACTTGCTCTGCCGATAAAAGCTTTGTACAACTTTTCGCGCAAGTCGCCGCGGGTGCTGTGCTGCATGAAAGGGCCGTAACTCGGAAAGTCTAAAGTAATCCGCCAAGGGCCGTTTTCGGCATCCGCATTTTCTTCGCCGGCGCTGCGAGCGGCTTGAGCTGCTAAACTCAACAAACTCGGCGGCAAACCGTCAATTTCGTCTTTGTTTGTGAGGGTGATGCTGAATGCTTTGGTAGCGTCGAGGACGTGATTGGAAAATTGGGTAGTAATTTCGGCTAATTCTAATTGAATGGCATTAAAACGATCTTTTTGCTCGCCTTCTAAACCGACGCCGGAGAGTTGGGCGTCTCGGAGAGCGGCTTCGACAATTCGCTTTTGAGCTGACTCTAACCTGTCCCAATTTTCACTAGCCCGCAGTGCTTTAAAAGCTTCATAAAGCGGTTTGCTTTGACTGAGCTTGCTCCAAAATTTTACTACTTCCGGCTGCACTGTTTCGTGAGCCGATCGCAGTTCCGGGCTATTTTTCACACCCATCAAATGTCCGACAATGCTCCAGCTCCAATTTAAACGCTCTCCGAGTCGCTGCAATGGTTCTACTAAGCCGCTCCAAGTCGGCTCTACAGAGGCTTCTAAGGCAGCTAGCGAGGCTTCTAGTTCGGTCAGCAGTTGGGTGATGGCGGGGACTACGTGTTGTGGTTCGATCGCGTCAAATGGGGGCAATCCTTGACCGATTAGTAACGGGTTATCAGCAATAGTTACGGTTGCAGTCATGATTTTTCTTGTAACAGGTTGAAAACAGTTGACACTCTCCGGGCTAAAGCCACGAAGATTCTTAAGACCACAATTTGAGTCTTAAAGGCGCTGACAAATCGCCTCTACACGCTCAAAACAACTACTAATACCAGAAGTATTGCAATTGCGCTTACTTTTGTCTTTTTATACTTTCAGAGTCCATCACCAAGCCAGTTAGGTACGCTCAACAATTCACTATTGCTTGTTTAACCAGACTACGATCGAGTCGAGGCGAGCTAAATCAGGAGTTACACCTTTTGAGATTGTTTCAACACGTAGATGGTTGTTCTTACTTGCCTTTCTAAATGTTCTAACACAAAGCCGTCAAGCGAAGGACGGGGCTTCAGACTCATTTTGTTGGTGAACTAGACAGATTAGCTTTTAATCTTTTAACACAGTTGTCGAAAAAGTAGGACTCGATCGGGCGTGAGTCACAGAGTCGGAGAGTGTCCAGCGTGTCCGATGGGAAAAGTATTCCTTCTGACTGATGACTAATGACTGCTGACTAATGACTACTGACGGTTATCTGGTGTGTGCTGCAACTCCTTGACAACTGAGATTAAGCGTTTGAGGTGAGGTTTGACAACTTCTTGCTGCTCGTGTTCCAAACGGTGGATTTGAGCTTGGACAATCGACAAATCCGCACTCGATTGGTGTGCGGGAGCTAGCAGTTGGCTTTGCAAATTGGCCATGACTTTCTGGATTTCCAAAAATCGAGTATTTACTACTTCCCAGTCGTCTCGGCTGATAGAAGTTTCTGCCAAGCCTTGCGTGGCGATTTGCAGTTGCTCTATAGCCTGTTCCACAGCTTGGAGATTCGCCCGTTGGCCAACCGATAAATCTTGCACTTGTTCGCTCACCTGCTGGCGGACATCGAGCACAGCAGACGCCACGATTTCTTGCAAAGAAGCTACCGACTCTCCTAAACTTAGTAACTGCCGCTGAATATCGATCGACTCCTCAAAAGCCTCATGCCTAGGCAGTGCAGCCATTTGCTGGCGCAGCGCTGCAATATCTGCTGACAACTGCCTGCGTAATTTAACAATTACCGTCACCGCCGTTTTTTCGACTTTATTGACAGACTTTTGGACTTGGGCCATTTCCGAATTTTGATGCACCCGCACTTGCTGCTCGAACCGATACCGGTTAGCAACATTCAGCGACAAAGCCAAAGTTAGGGGAGCCACCCCGTAAAAAGCTTGACCCGACACTGCCACCGCCAGGGAACCCACACCAGAGGCCGCCAGAGAGGCGTACTCTGCCAGCTCCAGCCAGTGCCTTTGAGGAAAACTTGGTCTCAAGTGGTTTGCAACAGAGGGTTTTGGCTTCCGCACGGCTCTTTGGGTCATAGTATTTGCTCGTTGTGGGTAAGGTTGCGAGACTGGGTGGAGCATCGATTTCTATCCTTTTTTCAGTTATATGTTTTAGATTATTTCTTGGCACTCTTCTATTTTTACCTTTGTGAGTAAGTTAAGGATGACTGCCATATTATTATGTATTTGGGAGCCTGTGGCGATCGCGCCCAATTCCGGCTGTTAAAAGGTTCGCCCCAACGCGCCCTCTATTTTACAGGAGTTAGCGCCATCGGGTTTGGGCGATCGACTTTCGCGGCTGCTGTGCCCAACCAAACAATGCCTAAGACTATTTTAGATTTTAGATTTGAGATTAAAAATTAAAAAATGCGACTTACTCAGGGCGATCGTCGTTTGGAGCTTGTCGGGAGTTGCCTTTTTGTGCGCGCATTGGTATAATCTACTCTTTCTCAATTGCCCCTCTCAAATTTACTGCAAAAATTGACCAATGAGCTCAGAAAAACCCGGAATTGGCGATCGGCTAAAGTCTATTTTCAGTATCGCAATCTTTATCATTCTCGTAGTAGCAGTAGGCTTTTTAAGCGTTAATTTTATTTCAGCTATCTATGCTAAATTTTCTTAAACAGGACTTACGCACGGGGGCCCAGAAACCGGGTTTTTTGCGAGAATATTTTGTCGCAGCCACAGATTCGGGAAAAAACCCGGTTTCTGTAGTCGGATCAAGGTCGGACACGGCAATGCTCATTGGTGGCAACTTAAGCTGTTAGCCCATCAAGTCCGCCAGTTTACCCGCCAGTCCGCCAGGGAATGAATTCCCTGTCTAATAGCTAAAGTCCTCTTAAGAGGACTAATGAGTTAAGCTGTTCGGCATTTAAAGGAGGATAGTAGGGTGCGGAGCGTCAATAAGCGTTTCCCATGTATAGTCAGTGTTCGCTTCTGACGCACCTTACCTGGATCGTTAATGGTTTAAATGCGTAACAGCTTATTCAGTCCTCTTGAGAGGACTTTAGCTTTGAGGCAGGGGTTTCAACCCTTGCCGGACTATGCAATGAACCTGAAGTTGACACCAATCGGCACTGCCGTATCCTGACTTTAAATAACATTAATTATCCAATGTAATCAATATTTCTAATCATTTCAACTGTAAAGATTGTGGTCTGGGTCTAGCCAGACAATATAAAAAACATTTTCACTAAAAAAGCCATGCACCCTGCCGTATTCATTAGCAGATATTTGAAACTGGTAGGGAACATTTACTAGCGCAGCTTCATTGGGAATCCCGAAGCCATTAGGCTCAGTAGTATTTTTCCAAACTATGCTATGACAGCGCAGACTTTTACTTTGATTATTGATAATTTCTTGATCGTTCAATTGTGACAAATCGCGCAGCCTTCTCAATAGAGATGCTAGATATCTAGCATCTCTACCGCCAATTGAAAACTGATCTTTGTCATCCTGATAATACCTAAAGGAAAAACTAATTCCTTCCCGTATTTTTACATCTAGACGATTGATGCTAGATAAAGATTGCTGGCGGCGTATATCTGCTTTTTTAATTTTCTTCGATGACACGGGTTTTGTAAAATTCTCTCATTGATTCCTTGGGAATAATAACATGAGAAGGTTCATTTTTTGGCAAATCACCTCTAGCATTAATCCAAGGGTCTTCGCGTCGCACCATCAATTCTAACTCATAGGCATCGCAAAAGAAATACTCGTCGGATAACTCGTCTAAAAACTCTTGTACTTCTTTTGGAAAGTCGGGTTTTTCGACTTTTTTCAGAATTGGCTTCCAGTCAAATTGTTCTTTGTATTCATAAAATAAAGCCGGGATAGTCGGCCCGTGCACCCAAGCTTCAAAATCTTCATCAAAAAGCGGTGTATCCTCAAAGGCTAAATACCATGCTTGGGCGTAGTACAAGAGTTTTTGTAGCTTGTGGTTGCTGAGATAGGAGCCTACATCATTCGCGAACCAGATGTAGTAATCAGCGAGTTTTGAGGCTGTTGTGACTGTAGTTATTGTGGTCATATAACTCGACTCAATAAGTTTTGTATTCTATGATAGCACAGACTGTTAACAGTTAACTATTATAGGTTATAATATGTTTGTTTGCAGTTAACTTTTTTTTCAGGCAAGGTTAAAGTTGATTTTTGATGAAGGTAGGCAATTAGAGATTGTGCAAGCAATTGAGCGGGTGAGAGACGGAATTCTCTGGAAACCTGGAAAAGCAATGCCTCATTTACTCAAAAGGATTAATTTAGGTCATTTAGGGCCGGATGCGACCCTTGAAGAATATAATGGAGTTATCAGTTTAATTGTCAGGGATGCTGATGCTAAAGTTTATGTGTATGTCTACGGAGAAACGTTTTATCCGACCGTTACCAGCAGTGTAAATAACACAATATGGCTGGTAATGATGGGCTTGGATGGAGTTTTAGAAACGGCTTTTCCTCCAAAGGAACCGGAAAGCTACCTGGCTAATTCAATGTTTATTTATGTAGGTTTAGTGAAGGATTTGTTATGAATATTTTGGTAAAAAACTATTGTGTAATGGTTGAATTTCCTGATGTGAGTGGGGCTGAACATTTAGAAATGTTGCAACTTAGAGATGAGTTGGCAAAAGTTGAATCTCAACTGAGTGAGGAAGAGAAAGGTTTATTAGCAAATGCAGATCGACGGTTAGTTGAACAAGCAAGGGAGTTTTATGAGGAGTTGTCGAGATTTGTGGATTTAATGCAGAAGCGCAAATTTGAGGAGATTACACCTCAGCGTTGGTGGTGGTATTTGGATGTTTTGGCATTGTTGCCGAATTTGAGAAAACAAGAGTTGACAAGCGGTGTTGTTTGAAATGTTTATTCACTGTCGATGTTTGTTAAGTGCGATCGTCTAGTTTTGATATACTGCTTCAGTACAGGTGGCAAAGTGTAAAGACTTTCCTGTTTTTCGAGCAAGCAGCGCCGCGATAGAGATTGCAATGCGTTTAGCAAATCGGATGATGATATTTGTCCGTTTTGTAGCAATTTGGCGAAGTTGACTGGCTGGTTTTCTGTCGCCAACAAGGACAGGACTTGTTTTTCTAGTTCGGAAGTGCGATCGTACTGCTCGTGTAAAACATCTTTCAAATCTTCTGGTAACAATATGGTATCATCTATTAATACCTCAGTCGCACCAATTCCCAACTCTTGAATCAAAGTCGCCACGCTTTTTAACCATAACGGATTGCCTTGGTAGCGGTGAATAAGTGCTTCGCAGTTATCAATTTCTGCTAATCCTTTATCTCTGAGGATTTCTCCGGCGGCTGCGCTGTCTAAACCAGTGAGTTGTAAGCTGCGAATGGGAGTATTTTCGCTGGTGAGTTGAGGAACTTCTTTCGGCGGTTCCCAACCGACTAGCAGCAAGCAACTTTGATGGGATAATTTTTCTATTTGTTTGAATAGGGAGCGATATTCTTCGTATTTTGGTTGATATTTTCCTGCCAATTCGCCGCTACAGAAAAGGTTGTGAACGTCATCCAAGACTACTAAACAGCGATGGTTTTGTAAATATTTAATCAGCGGTAAGGGTTTCTGGTTTGTTGGGGATGAATCTTGTTTTTCTGACTGGGAAAAAAGCTGTGTTAGGTTAGATTGAAATTTATCGATGGTGGGAAATTCGTCTAGTGTGTACCAAGCTGCGTACTCAAACTCGTTTTTGATTTGTTGTACGAGTTGTACTGCTAGGGATGTTTTGCCGATTCCGCCGATGCCGGTGAGGGTTATGAGGCGGCAGTTTTGTTGTAGAATCCAGGTTGTGAGGGTTTGGAGTGAGGAAGTGCGATCGAAGAAATTACCCAACTCCGGCATTTCGCTTAAATCTTGATGTAGAGTTTTCGTGGGTTTTGAGTTAGCTGTTTCCTGATTTGGTGGGTGTGAGTTTCTTTGTTCTGGTGGGTGTCTAGCTTCTCCACAGGTGTTAAAACTACCAGTGATGTGTTGTTCGCTGACAAAGTTTGAAACATTAGAGAGTTTGAACCTCTGAATTGCCGATTGAAAATTCTTTTTATTAACATCTTCTCCCAACTCTTCTGAAAGTATTTGCCATAGTTCTGAACCTACTTTCCTCACACTACTTTCCGAACAGTCAAAGTCTTTGGCTATGTGCTTGTATGTCTCATGTTCTAGAGTGCCTTTGAGTACCGCTTCCTGTAGATCGTCAAGGTGTTGACCCGTTTTCTCGAAGATTATGCGATCGGCAAGCTTTAAGGCTTCTTTTAGGCTCATTGGTCAGAAAGATGTGGTTTTTTTGTATTATAGCTCACATTTAAGAACAGTTAAATACATTTTTCCACATTTTTCTACAAAACTAGATTAAAGAGATTGACAGGAGTGAAAAACAGATCACAAAATTGAACATTCTTGGGCTAGACAAATCTTTGATTTGTAAGGATGATGGAACAAGTATTAAATTAGTAAAAAAGTTGTTTATCGTCAAAAAATATTAATCATGTCAAAATTAAAGCTTTTGGGCAAGAGACTTACAAATCTTTCCCTTTATCAGAAAGCGCAACAAATTGGCTTTGAGTATATCCTCAACCCCGACACTGGCGAACTACATCGTGTTGGTATGGATAATTTTTGGGGTTCTCACAATCTCGCAGATGCAAACCTAAGCATTTTCATTGGTCTTAATGATATTGGGATTATACCAGTTGACGTTTTTCCTGATGGGAAAATACTTCCCGTTTACGATATTGATACTGGCGAAATGATTGGAAGCTATGCCCTCAATAAATGTAGTCACTGCTTTCCAAAATAAGCTTACTTCTTTAAAAGGCATGGGAACTTGTGCATAATCAAAAACTTCTGAGGACAGACGCATGACGTATAGGCTGTTTGAGATCCCATCTGAGAGCGGTAATCATGCAGATGTTGTCTGGGCCGATCCCAGTAGTGTCGATCGCAATGCCTATACCCATTTAGCCTATACAATCGAAACAACTGACAGCGAAAACAGCGTACTAGATGGGCGAGGTATCCGCTTCAAAAACTTACGCCACTGGAAAAAAATTAAAGAAGAATTCCCTGACGTATGGTTACGTTTCAAGGAAAACCATACATACTATGCAGGTGAAAGCGTCCTAGAAAAAAATGACCTAAAGCATCAGCATCATATTAAAACTGTTCTAAGATTGGGTGCATTAGAGCTCCTCGCAAATATCTATTCTGGGCGGATTACCGCTAGTGACAAAGATCCTTTTCCTCATCAATTAGCATTACAACAGTATGTTAAAAATCATGAGTCTCGCATTAAGCGAATTCTGATCGCCGACGAAGTAGGTTTAGGTAAAACAATTGAAGTAGGCTTAATATTAAGAGACAAGCTGATTGCACAAAAGGATGATTTGCGTTGTCTTTATCTAACTTCTGGTGGCTTAACCGAAGATGTTAGAGATAAACTACGTAGTGTGATTAAAGATTCTGTTGATGGAAGCATTATTAGTGTTGTAGATTCTTTTAGACAATATGGCGATAGCATTAGTCAAAAAGGTATTCGGATTGCTAGTATGCACGCTGCTAGACGATATCTTAATGATAAGAAAGAGCTACCTAAAGGAGTTAAACCAAATATCATCATCATTGATGAATGTCATCACTGTGCCAGCAATGCTAACCTCATCAATGGGGAGTCATATGTAGAATCGGCAATTGATACAACACAAGCTTATAAAACTGCATATCAAATGATCGCAGGTAAGTTCTGGAAAGACTCAGAACCGCCAGAGCTAGTTATCTTGATGAGTGCTACACCTTTTCGCTCTGCCAATCAATTTACAAATTTATTGCGATTACTGGTACACCAAACTGCTTTTGAAAATGCCTATGCTAACGATATTGGCAACAAAGAACTTCGAGCAGCAATATCAAAAGATGATTCACCCGTAGCAGTCATCTGGCGGCAACAGGATGAGATTCGTAATTGGTCTGACCAAAGATTATTTCCGAAATTAATGATAGTTCGTCCCCACCGCGAAGGTGAGCCAAGTCTCGAAAAAACTGATGAAGAGTATCTGTCAACGCTAGAAAAAATCAAAAGGACAGTACAGCGTATTTATCGAGATCATAGGGGTAGTTTTGGAGGGTTTGCTACAGCACATCTTGAAACACGTTTAACCAGTAGTTCCCTTGCAGGTGCTTGTTGGCTATTTCGTTGGTGTGTCCGCCATCATCCAAAATGGCAAAATGATCACAAGTATAAGACAGATAACTTCGCTGATACTCAAGATTTAAGGAAATTAATTCGCGAGATTTCCAAACACCTAGCGAAATTTGATACTGAGAGGGATACAGTTACAGGATACGCCAAAAAGGTTATATTTCCTTCTGACAGTAATTTTTCATTTGACTCTGCCCACTTGAAGGATGGCAATATACCTGCTATTCGTGACTTTCAGAAAAAACTACTGGAGAACGCAAAACAAAAAAATGATCGAGATGATGACGATGATACAGATTTAGAAGCAACGATAGAGGAAATATTAGAACTGACAAAATTAGCCTTAGACTTGTTGGCATCAGGTAGAAGTGTTGAAAATGCCAAGCTAAACTGGCTAAGAGCTATGCTAGAAGAACATCCCGATTCTCGTTTTCTCGTTTTTACTGAGGTCTTACAAACTACTGCCATTATTACCGCAACTTTTCCTAAACAAAGTCGGGCTCTTACTGGGGAGATGAGTGCTGATGATCGAAAGAATGTAGTTAAGGAATTTTACGATCGCAACCAAAAATACCGCATCCTTGTCGCAACTTCTGCGGCGGACGAAGGATTAGATTTTCAAGTAGCCAATAAAGTTGTGCATTGGGATCTAAGTCCCGATCCTGCTGTTTTAATGCAACGTAATGGGAGGGTTGCTCGATTAGGTCAAATTTCTGATGTCACTGCCTACTATCTCATTTTAGAGGGTACATTAGCCGAAAAAAGAGATACAGCCTTACTAAAGCGTCTCGAAAAAGCAGGAGTTACAGATCCGCGTATGCAATTGAAAATTTTGGGACAGCTTGATAATAAGCAAGAGGGCAAAATTGCAAGTGCTATTGAAGATGACAGTGGTGATGAAAAAACTGTAGACCAAATTCTAAAAGTAGCAAAGGAAAGCAGTGATGTCATGGAGACAGAGCTTCGTAAGTTAAATGAACAGCTAAAACCCATTGAGGTTCTCGATCGCGAGAAGCTACGTAAACGCCTCAGAACTTGGTATGATTTGGAAGTTACTCAATACGATCCTTACCAACATAAACTAGCTTTTGAAGCTAAGGAATGGCAACGTCCTGTTTTTGGGGAAGACAAAACAGAGATGGAGTCAGCAGTTTCTGAAGTTCTCGTAATCAAGCAGAAAAACAAAAAAAAAGATAGAAAATTTAACTTTGACCCAGAATTTGCTCTTTTTAGCCAAGAAAAAAATCCCAAGGGATTAGCAGGGTTGCTGCCTTGGTTTCTAAAAAAAAGTGAGGGAACAGAACAACATCAACCTCTTCGTGTTCCTGGAGACGATCCAATTGATCCAATTGGAAACTTAACTCAGTCTCTTGCTAGACAAAGACAAGCGGATTTTATGGCTGTTTCTGCACAAAAGCTCTGCGAACATTTTCCCAATCTTAAAGGCTGCTCTTACTTGCTGTTTGCCACCCATCCATTACGAGAATTGGAGAAAAAAAAATCATCAGACTCAGCTAAATATTTGACATACTACACTTTTACAACTGATTTTACTCAGCCAGTCAATCCCGATGGTGCTTCTGCTATTGAAGTACATGACATGATTACTTTCTTGGAGGAGCAAATTGTTCAAGGTGTAGTCTCTCTATCACCCGAAGAAATCGATCTGGCAAAATCAGCAGGGCGGGAGATATCTCAATGGGTTCAAGATTCTTTCAGCATGGGTGGTGAGGATTTCTTAGAGGAAGAGTCAAGTTATTTCGTGCCGATTCCTGTTGCTTTGGTAGCTATTGTTGATCCGATCGCAGAAGTTAAAGAAAATAACATCGCATAACATCGCCCTTTCTTGTTTCTGATGAGCGATCGCCTAAAATGAAAGAGCGATCGCCCCTAACACCAAATACCCAACACTGCGATGATTCTACCAAGATCGATCGCCCATCAAAACTCATAGCGATCACCGTTACAATCAAAGTATCAATCCTCGTGAGATGCCGCGATGACCATCAAAGAACTCCTCATCCAAGAAATCGATAGCACCCCTGACGAACTGCTTGCGGATCTTCTCAGTTTGGTACGATCGCTCAAATCCACTCCAAACCCCCAACTTAATACCTACGAACAACTGCTAGAGCGTATCGACTACCTCGAAGCTATCATCGGCATCCGCAAAGGGCTCGAAAGCTTCGATCGAGGTGAAGGAATCCCAGTCGATCGAGCAATGACAGCGCTACAGCAGCAGTTCAACATTCCTCAGAGTCTATGAGTTCCTAGAAGTCAGTCACATTGACATTTTTGATTTTCGCCATTTTGCCCTAAATAGTAAAATAGAGCAGTAAGCTAGGCAATTGCCAGCCTCCCTCTTCTGCTTGAGAGTAGAATAGATCTATGAAGTTTCAGTGGGACTCAAACAAAGCGATTAGTAATGCCAAAAAGCATGGTGTGTCTTTTGAAGAAGCTGTCACTGTCTTCGGAGATCCACTAGCTATTACAATTTCTGACCCTAACCACTCTGTAGGTGAGTTCCGTCTTTTAACGATCGGTCAGTCAAATTTACAGCGCCTTTTTGTTGTGTCCCATACAGAACGAGAAGGTGAAGTGCGTTTAATCAGCGCCCGTTTAGCCACCCGACAAGAGAGAAAAAGCTATGAGTCAGGAACCTGAAGTAACAATTAATGACGAGATGAGACCTGAATACGATTTTTCAGGTGGTGTCCGTGGCAAATACTATGAAGCCTATATGAAATCAAGTAATGTTGTGATTCTCGATCCAGACGTAGCAGAAATATTTCGAGACTCAGCTTCTGTCAATGAAGCGTTGCGATTGCTGGCAAAAATTGCCAAGTCTGTCACTGTCTAGGTAGCGCACACAGCACAACAAATCAGATCCGAAAGTTTCCAGGTTATCTGTGCTTGCATAGGTGGAAAGCAAGGGGTGGCCCGATCGCCCCTCACACCAAATACCAAACACTGCAATGATTGTACCGAGAGCGATCGCCCCTCCCACCAAATACCAAATCGATGTCTGCGGTGCAATCAAGGTAAAACTCATGATTAATCTTTCAAAAATTAACACGAGCAACTGACTGCTGACTAACTAATGCAAAAACTTGCTAACTTGATATTCGCGACTTTCGGCGATCGGCATTTGCAACTCACCCATTTTGGCATCCAGCTCATCTATGGTGCTTTGCGACACCGACTTCCACAACTCTCTAGTTTGCCAGCGAATCAGTATCACCACCTCATTTTGTACCGGATCTACCCAAGTTTCCTTGCCCAAAAAACCGGGTAAACTTCTCAATCCTGCCGTCCAAACTTCTTCATCTCGCTCAATAAATGCCTCCAACTTTTCGGGAGGTACTTGAAATTTTAGCCACTCGATTACCATATTATTTGCCTGTTATAAATCGCTCATTAATCGTTGCCGATCGCAATTTTAATTATCAACTCCGTTCCCTCTCCCGGACGCGAAACACAGTGCAACTTACCGCCGTGCTTTTCTACTACTAAATGCTGGGAGATTGCTAGACCCAAACCAGTGCTCGTGTCTGAACATTTAGTGGTAAACAAAGGATCAAAGATGCAGTCGAGGACTTCTTCAGTCATGCCAGGGCCGTTGTCACTAATGGCGATCGCAACTTCGTTTTCCCCTACCACGGAAGTCCGAATCCGAATTTCGGGATTGAATATTTCAGATTTCGACTTGGCTGAAGCTAAGTAAGACTGATTTTGAATTTTACCATACTTTTCGGCATTTCTCCCCCCTTCTTCCAAAGCGTCGATCGCATTTGTCAACAAGTGCATGAACACTTGGTTTAAGTGTCCCGCATAGCAGTGAACTCGTGGCAAATCTCCGTACTCTTTAACTAGAGAAATTCCTGGCCGTCCCCCTTTAGCTTGCAGGCGATTTTGCAAAATCAGCACAGTGCTATCCAAACCTTCGTGGATATCAGCCGGCTTCATTTGGGCTTCGTCGGTACGCGAGAACAAGCGGAGCGATCGCACGACATCGCGAATCCTTTCCGAACCGACTTTCATGGAATTTAGCAGTTTTGGCAAGTCTTTTTTGATGAAGTCTAAGTCTAATTCTTCTATCAAATCTTGAATTTCCCGCACGGGATGGGGATAATACTTTTGGTAAAGCTCGATCGTTCGCAGCAGTTCTTGAATGTAGCCAGTGGCGTGGCTGACATTGCCAGAAATAAAACTAACTGGATTGTTAATTTCGTGGGCTATTCCTGCTACCAACTGCCCCAGAGATGACATCTTTTCTGTTTGAATCAGTTGAGTTTGAGTTTGCTGCAAAATTAACAGCGTCTGCTCTAATTTTGCCGCTTGTTGTCGCAGGCGTTCTTCGGATTCTTGCAAAGCTAAAAGAGACTGTTTGCTTTCTGTAATATCCAATCCCACAAATACCGCCGCCGTATTGTTATGGTATTTTTGAGCTACTATTAGATAAGTTTTATTTTCTCCTCTGATGCTCGCTGTTACTTCTTGAGATGTCTTCTTTTTATGGTTTGCAAAGAAATCGTATACTAAATCGTTAAATTTGGGACTTGTCTCTAAAAAACCTACTTTTTGACCGAAAAATAGTTCGGCTGGCATTTTGTAAGCGCTAGCTAAATGTCGGTTTACTCCCAAATAACGCAAATCGGAACTTACCCAAGAAACTAATCCCGGCACCGCGTCCAAAACTGCTTGAAGTTGCTCTTTTGCCTCTACGAGCGCTGATTCTGCTGCGAGGCGAGCGGAAATGTCGCGGGCGATCGCGCAGCGGTATTCGCAGCCGCCGTATACTAAATAATTGACTTTAACTTCGACGGAAAAACTGGCGCCGTCTTTGGTTTTGTAACTGGTTTCAAAAGTGAGGTTGTTTTGCTGCTTGAGAAGAGCCCAGTGTTCTCGCCAATCCGATGCTGGCAACCGCGAATCGATGTCGCTAACCCTCATGTTTAGCAGTTCCGATTCCGAGTAGCCAAAAAGATGGCAAGCGGCTTTGTTCGCGTAGCAAATTTGACCGTCGGAGGTACTAAAAAAGATTGTATCAGCAGCATTTTCGAGGGCAATTTGAGTTAGTTGCGGTATTGTTTCTAACTGCTTACTTTTGACCTCGGACTGAAATTTATTATAGCAATTGGTTTGAGCGGAAGCCTCACCTATCTTAGATGCAAACAAAATCAAACCGCCGATCGCACCTTCGTTATTTTTCCAAGGTTGAAATACCCATCTTACCGGCTCGCTAACAGAGCCGCTTGCGATTTTTCCTGATACAGATGCGATCGATCGCCCTGCCACAAACTCGCTGTATTCCAAAACTCCCGTCAAACAAGCCTGGGCATTTTGCTCCCAATATTCCGGGAGATTCGGGAACAGTTCCCAATGAGATCGGCCGATCGCCTCGCCGTCGCCCAACCCGCAATCTGTTTCCCAGCGACGAGAAACCGACAGATAGCGCATTTCACAATCTACCATTGCCACGGCCTCGGCGGAGCGCTCCACAAACCGCCGAAATCTGTCTTTACTCTCCGACACGGTTGCCTCTGCGGGTTGTTGGGCGATCGGGAAAGTCCCGTCAACGTACCTTCCCAGTCCCTGACTTTTTTGCTGAACTGGCTTAGTTTGCACGGTTTGGGATTTCCTCCATAGCTGTCAAGTTTGAAAAATTCTGTTTGAGACCAAAAATGCTGTTTTTCCCTGATTTGCTCTCTCGGACGATACCCTTAGAGGGTATCACCCATCATTGATATCATTTTTGATGGGGATATGTCTATAGGCATTAGTGTCAACTTAAGAGCAAATCTAGTGCCCGACTGCTGTTTGACCATTAGGCATATATCACGCTGGCGCCGCCGGAATAGTCGGAGGGGACTGGAGTGCTCTGTTTTGTCCCCCGACTATGAGATCGTGTAGCCAGTGCGATCGCCAGATAGCTTGATAATCCAAGATAGCGCTCAAACAAATTTGTGCGTAAATTCACTGGTAAAATCCACTCTCCCTTTCCGTAACATTGCAGGATCTAATCTTTCCGTCGTGTTACAAGTCATCAAAACTACGAGTTTTTGCTGAAATTGAATGCCGTTTTCGTCGATAACGCTTTGATACAAAGTGCCATCCAGCAAACTCAAAATATGTTCAGTTTTGTTAGTGCGTTGTGCCTCTGCAGTCGATCGATCTTGAGCCAAATTATCAGCCTCATTGATAATAATACAAATCCGCTCCAAATAACTCGGTGGCACAAAATTTTCCACAGCATCGTGGTCTAAGATAAAAATCACATAACCCAGCGGCACTAAAATTTCCTTTGCTACCGCTTGCGTCCAAGCAGTTTTGCCCGTTCCCGGTTCGCCACTAACCAAAACAGCCAACTGATTTTGATCTAGAATTGCCTGCTGAACTGTATCGGTAAAACTTTGAACCTCCGCAGAAAACGTGCGAATTGGGAACTGGCTGTGAACCTGTCCGACGCGGCTTTTGTACCCGCCCAGAATCACCGCTAAATTATAAGTTGCCTTGCTAACGAGCGGCGCAATATCTTGGCAAATCAGAGTGTAGCAGCGTCTTCCCCTGTCGTAGCTGTCAATTTGTACCCAGCAGCCGAATCGGGCCCAAGAAGCATAAACAGTACCCAAAACTTCTAAGCGTTCCCAGCTAACAAATCGCTCCGGGGGATAAGAAAAATGTCGCTCCATAAAAGACTGGGTAATTGCATCCGGTTTCCCTAGCAAATCGAGAACTTTGAAAACAGTAATCTCTTGGAGTTTGTTGAGAACGTAGTCGATGGGAATGCTAGCGCGGCTGACCAATTGCACCACCGGCGTTTCGGTAACTAAAACGTCTTTGTAGCGGTAATCCGGGTAAACTGGCTGCGGAGTAATGTAATCCCAAAATTCATCCATTTCGTAGCGAGTATTTTCCGAAAATACATTTAAAATATTTGCCCACCAAGTATATTGGTGTCGTCCCATTGCGTCGGCAATGTCGCTAGCTGCCCCTAAAGTTTTTTGAGCTAGTTCTTGGGGGTCGCTAGACGCTAAATGTACCAGATATTCCCAATCAAATTGACGGTAAAAAGGTCGCCAACCAGAGCCTAGCAGACCTCTATTTTTAGAATTGTTTTGATAAAAATTGTTTTCGCGATCGCCCATATCTTCTGCACTCATTTTGCCAAAGTCCTACTTACTCTTATTTTACATTTTTTGTGGCACACATTCTACAAAAAGAAGGAAAATTATCAAGTTATTTTGAGATAAGCTGGCGGCACAAAATCTACTAACCACACTTTGTTTTCCGAGAAGTAAAATGTATGACCGTCGCGTTGCATGGCTGCGGCATCTACAGTAAAGACTGCCGGGATGCCATGTCTTGCACCTACTTGGCGCGCCGTCTGGATATTCACCGACAAATGAACATGATGCCGTGACATTTTCCTCATTCCTTGACTGAGAATAGACTCGACAGCAGTGCTACCTGTTCCGTGGTATAAAATAGCCGGGGGAACAGCGGGTTCTAACTGCAAGTCAACCTCTACGCTGTGCCCTTGGTTGGCACGAATTAGAGTGCCTGTGGAGTCAAATGAAAAGCGCTGCTTGTCGTTTTCCGCGACTACTTCCTTGAGTTCTGCAAGCTGAACAGGGAAGTTATTTTTTTGGCACGCAGCGAGGAGTTCGCTAACAGGAACCCAGCCGCCTGGAGCGAGTTGAATGCCGATGCGATCAGGAGCGTGTCGCAAATGTCTGCTCAGGTATTTGCTAATTTTTACTAAGCGAGAATCGCTCATGATTTTACTTTATTTATTGAGCTTTTAAATCACATTTTGCCAAATGTCACTAGCGGGTTATATTGTGGGGGTGGGGGCGGGTTTATTGAATCTGTTGGCACTGCCAGAGAGCGCTTGATTGAACCCGCCCCTACAGGTTTTTTGAAACTTATTCATATCGCAAAAAATGAAGGATTTTACGCGCGAATTATAGGGTAAAAGTGGCTTTTAACAACCTACAAAATTAGGTTAGGCGTCCGGGGATTAAAAAGTTTTCAGTGTGCGACTTTTACGAGCTTTATTTTTTGATAATTATCAAAAAAATCTGCATGTTGTCGAACGCTTTCTACCTTGGGATAACTCCGCCAAAAATAGCAAAATTTAGATAGCGCCAGTGACATCCTACGTCGGCAAAACCAGCTTCTGCAAGCCACTTTGTCTGCTCTTCCACAGAGGAGGGAATATCTTCTTCTAAATATTTTTGAAACCAGGCTGCATCGTCTTCTCCGTTAGCTTTCATGTACTGCCGCCACAACTGTTCGTATTGCTCAGTCAGCCGGGGAGTAGCACCTGTCACAATATCTCGAATTAGCAAGATTCCCCCTGGATTCATGGAGTGGAAAATTTTGTGAAATAGCTGTTGTTTACCTGCGCTGTCGAGGTGGTGGATTGCCAACCCAGAAACTACCACATCGTAACCGCTGCCGAAATCATCTTCGGCGAAATTTCCTTGCTGCAAGGTCAGCCGTTCTCCGAAAGCGGACAAGTTAGTTTGGCAAATTTTCAGCATATTTTGGGCGATGTCAAAGGCGAGGACTTTTGCTTGAGGCAATGCTTGCATACTCAGAGCCGACAGTATGCCAGTTCCCGCGCCTAAATCCAGAACTTTTATGTTACCATTCGTTTCAGAAGGGATTAACTGCAATATTACATCGTGTTGCTCGCGATAGCGCGGAATGAGGCGAGGAGTTAAGCGGTCATAATCAAAGGCTCTTTGTTCAAATTGCTCGCGTACAGCGTCTAAATTCACAGACGATTTTCCTCAAATTGTTAATAGTTGAGTGCGTCAAGCCAGTTTGGCGGTTCTCTTCTCTGAAGGCATATTACATTTGATAATACAAAAAATATACAGACCTGTCAAGATGTTGAAGAAAATAATTTAAAAGAAGTTATGGACGATCGCCAGACAGGGACTTTGTGCGCCCAAACCCGCCCGTGATTTGGGAACTGTCTAGCCCTGCACATATATCTCCTTCAGTGCAGATGAGGCAGAATGCCACAGACGCGAAAGCCTGCCGAAGACGAGACTTTGTGCCAGATACTAGGAGTAATTGTGAGCAAAAAGTTGACGGTTATGATACCCGTTTCAAACAAGAATGCAACTGTCGGTGTGTGATCCACACCATAAAATTATCAGTGATTCCCCTTAGTAAAATATAAAAGATACCAGATAAAAAGGAATGAGCCGGCAGCCGAAGATCGGCTAGATATGAAAAATCAGTCCTCAGATTGACAAACTTTAGCCAACTATCAACAAAAATTAAGGTGACTCCCGAGTGGATGTGGTGCCTGCCAATTTGTCAGGAAGATGAAGAGATACAAAATATTACACCCGCCGGTGCGGGAAAGAAAATTGTGATAATGAATCAGGATGCGAGTAGATTAGGTGTCAGCCGTCAGGGGAAAATAGAAGCAATGGAAATCCAACAACGGAGTAAGGATAAGCCCGATCGCCAGCAACAAAACGCGTCCGATCGGCTCGGTCAAATTTCTACGACAAAAGAACTAGATTGGTCGCTACAAGAATGTTTAGATTTTAAAAGAGCGATCGACCGATCGACACTGGCGCTGAGGACTGACGCGCGAGGAATTATCAACTATGTCAGCGAACGAGTTTGCTCCATCTCCAACTATTCGCAAGCCGAACTAATCGGCTGCCACTTCGGCATCCTCCATTCGGAATATAAATCTTCGGAAATAATCAAAAATCTGCTATCAACTGTTGCCAAAGGTGAAGTTTGGCAAGGAGACATTAAGAATAAAGCCAAGAATGAAAGTGATTATTGGGTGTACGCAGCAGTAGTTCCACTGTTGGACTGTAAGGGAAAACCCTGTCAGTATTTGGCGATCGGATTCGACATCACCGATCGCAAAGCCGTGGAAGCAGCCCAAGCCGAAGCCAACCGGGCAAAAGACGAATTTCTGGCGATCGCCTCCCACGAACTGCGATCGCCCCTGAGCGCGATTTTGGGATGGGCGCAGCTAGCTCGATCGCGCAATTTAAACGAAGCCACCACCACCCGCGCTTTGGAAATCATCGAGCGCAACGCCAAATTACAAAACAGGCAAATAGACAATCTCCTCGACCTCTCGCGGTTGCTGCGGGGGAAAGTGTGCCTGAACATCGGCCAAGTTCACCTCCCGTCTATCATAGAATCTGCGATCGACACCCTCCGTCCCACCGCCGATGCTAAAAACCTCCGCGTAGAAAAACATTTCGACCCCGCCGTCAGCTACGTTTTGGCGGATGCAGAACGCTTGCAGCAAGTAGTCTGGAACCTCCTGGCCAACGCCATCAAATTCACCCCAGAATCCACACCATACCCAGTTCAAGTGCGGATCGAGCCTACTGAGTCGGGCGTGTTGATTCGGGTCAGCGACAGCGGTTGCGGCATCGACCCCAAATTTCTGCCGCACATCTTTGACTACTTCCGCCCTGCAGACAACTTCCAGAACAAGGAACAAAATCGGCTTGGGCTCGGACTCTCAATTGTGCGACAGTTGGTGGAACTGCACGGGGGAAGTGTTTGGGCTTCGAGTCCCGGTCTCGGTGAGGGGGCGACCTTTGGGGTACTGCTACCGGGCGCCAACAAAAATGCACCCGACGATCGCACTGCTGCGATCGCCCAAAGGGAAAGCAGACCCGGATCGGTTTCCAAACCCCTAGCGGGAAAGCAAGTCCTGGTGGTGGAAAGTAGCGCCGAGATCCGGCAATTTCTCAAAACTGGCCTCGAAGCATTTGGAGCCAAGGTAACAGCGGTGGGTAGCGCCGCCGAAGCGATGGCGGAGTTGCAACAGTCGCGCCCCGACGTGTTGGTCAGCGATATGACGGTATCGGGAGCCGACGGCTGCGATTTAATCCGCCGCATCAGAGCCATGGAAATGTCCGAGCACAGGGAACTGCTGCCGGCCGTGGCGCTGACGGGAGGGATTGAGGAACAAGATTCGGCCGAAGCGCTGGAGGCGGGGTTTCAGAGGCATTTGTCGAAGCCGGTGGAAGCGAATCAGTTGGTGAGTGCGATCGCCCAATTGGCTGGACTGACTGGATTCGGCTCTGGAGAGTGGGGTTCGGGAAATATCCGGGCGGCCACACCCCAGGCCACGCTGCCGGAACCTAACAGTTTTGACGACAAAAATTATCTAGAACAATTAACAAGTGACAGCAGAGAATTACCGCTGTTGCTGGTAGTAGAAGACAACAATTTTCTGCTGGCTTACCTCCAAACTTTATTAACTCCGTACTATCGAGTCGCTGTGGCGAGGGACGGGGTTGAAGGTTTAGAAAAAGCCAAAAGTTTGCAGCCAAATTTGATTGTGAGCGACCAAATCATGCCCCGACAAAACGGACTGGATTTGCTCAAGGAGATTCGGAACACCCCAGAATTGAAATCTACTCCGGTAATCTTTTTGACAGCGCGATCGGGGATGGACGCTCGGATCGAAAGTTTGGATGCGGGTGCTGACGATTACATTTCAAAGCCTTTTGACGAGAGGGAATTGCTCGCAAGGGTGAGAAATTTGTTGCGATCGCACTCAGCCGAACAGCAGTTGGCGGAGCTCAACCGTCAGTTGCAGCAGCAGAAACAGCAGTTAGAAACAGTGAATCGAGCCTTGCAGTATTTGGCCAATTACGACAGTTTGACTGAGGTAAGAAACCGCCACTCTTTTAATGAATACCTCGATACGGAATGGCGGCGTTTGGCGAGGGAAGAAGCACCGCTGTCATTAATTATGTGCGACATTGATTATTTCAAACTTTTCAACGACACTTATGGGCACCAAGCGGGGGATGAATGTTTGCGGCAAGTGGCAGCGGTGATCCAGCATTCGGTAAAGCGAGCTGCAGATTTAGTAGCGCGTTACGGTGGAGAAGAATTTGTAGTGGTTTTGCCGAATACCGATATTGAAGGTGCCACTTCCGTAGCTGAAATGATCGCACAACAGGTGCGGGGTTTGCACATAGCTCACGATAAGTCTGCTGTCAGCGAATATGTGACGCTGAGTTTGGGTGTAGCTTGCTGCATTCCGGGGGCGAAGTCGCAGCCGGGGGAGCTAATTGCGATGGCCGATGAGTCACTTTATCGGGCGAAAGAAGCAGGGCGCGATCGGGTTTCGGTTGCCACATTTCAAGGATAATATAATAGTTAAATCAACTTGTATGGTGCGTCAGAAATCTATCGTTTCGATTTAAATATCTTTTTTTGGATCAGACACACCATACCAATGTGCTGGCAAACTTTGGTGAATTCAAATTGCTATAAATATAGTTAAAGGAGGTCGTGCCATGACAGCAACCACCGCTTGCACGCCGAAGGAAAACCAGCGGTACAATTTGCCGACGGTGTTTCGATTTACGCCTATCACGGCGTGATTTTACCCGAATGGTAAGGTAGCCTGCACCCGCACCAGTCGCAGTCTAAGGAATGAGAATTAAATAACTTCCACAATAACAATTAAAATTGTAAG
Organism: Microcoleus sp. B4-C1; assembly: GCF_036705285.1. Classification (NCBI taxonomy): domain Bacteria; kingdom Bacillati; phylum Cyanobacteriota; class Cyanophyceae; order Oscillatoriales; family Microcoleaceae; genus Microcoleus; species Microcoleus sp. B4-C1. Next base: position 22,331 of record NZ_JAUBUC010000096.1, read on the forward strand.
TTATTTAATTCGCGATCCTAAGTGGGTGTTGAAGGAACAGAATGCAGAAATTCGGCGCGGGTTAATTCAGGGAATTACTTACGATCGCATAATTCAAGAATTCGCGGTGACAGAATTAGATAGTTGGCAGGAATACACTTTATTAAGCATCGAGTTTGACGATGATTTTGATCGGGTGAATAATGCAAATCCTGTTTATTTGTTAAAAATGACTTGTCCGAGTACGGGATTCATTCACGCTTTGCGAGTGCCGCCTGATGTGCGATCCTCTTCGAGGGCTTCGCTAACGGCTAAAGAGGCAATTCGCTGGGTAAATTGGGGAATCGATCCAGAGGAGTTTTCCGTGCAAACCTCAGTGATACCAATTGTTAAAAGTCACAGAACCCCGCGCCACAGTTAGGATCAGCCGTTTCCCTACCCGATCATCTATACTTTACTCCACTGAAAACCGCTATATTGACAACAGCCTTAACCCATGAAACACCGATAAACGTTCCCGCAGTGTGCCACTTCCAAGGGTGGAATGTACCAACCACCGATCGCCCACAAACGGTTAATAACATCAAGAAGAAGCCCACCCTCGGATCGAAGGTGGGCTCTGTTCATGCCAGCTTACCGACAGCTAGGCAATCGGGTCTCTTCGCTGGTAGACGTAAAATATCGGAAAAAGATCCGAACGTCCGAAAAAACTTCTCGCCCACCATTAAGCTTCAGTTTACCCAACCGGATCGGGAAAATTGCGCCCGCAGCGCTGTTCCCCTGAAATCGGGGAACACTGGGGCTTCAACTTTTCAATAGACTTTTGCAAAAAAAGTAAGTCAAGGGCCTGCAGGATGCCTAAAACCACCTTCCCACAAGAATTAAAATTGTTCGAGAAGTCTCATAATTCTCCTCTTTAACTTTGATTTCCCAACCGATTAGGCATCGTGATGGGAGCATCTCAATGAAAGCAGCCCAGCTAGAAATTGGAGTTAGGAGCCAGGAGGCAGGAGGAAAGAGTCAGAAGGAAGCAGCCAGAAGAAGTGTTTTTACAAATATAGCAATCCTAAATGATTATACTCGTTACCAGGAAGAGCCTGGTAACGCATATCCGGAGGCTCTGCGTCCATAGTCTGGGCCGAGGCAGAGCCTTGCTTACATCGGTTCCCAGGCAGAGCTTGGAAGTTAACCAGTTATTGAAACTGATGCGAGGATTGCTATATGAGATGCTCCCGATAGTCACCACCTTACCCACCATAAAAATTAATTTATGAATTTCACAAAAGGTGCTGTAATAAGACTAACAATTCTCTTGATTTTTCTCGGAATAGGTGGTGCTTATTTATGGCATCTCATGTCAAATACGGCTTCTTTAGAACAAGCTGAAGCACAATCTAAATTATTAGATAAAATCAATGTAAATGGAAATTACATTGAAGCATTGCTCTGGTTTTGCTTTGCTATTGGTTTCGCTCTTAATGCCAATAAGACATCAGGAATAACCAGAATTAATCGCCTGATTACTACCCTAATTTTTTTCTTGTTTGGTGGCTCAGATATTGTCGAAGTACAAACGGGCGCGTGGTGGAATCCTTGCTGGTTATTTGTTTGGAAAGTTTCTTGCGTTTTATTTATGGTGAGCTTATTTTGGGTTTATTTACGCGATCGCGCCCTTTCAAGTAAACCATAAATAACTGCTTCCCAGGAAGAGCTAGGGAACCGATTTCGGGTGCATCTCACTTTGGCAAATACATCAAATTGAAAGTTGACCGTTGAGATAAGCACAGCGAAGAGAAAGGATAGA
>NZ_JAUBUC010000097.1:0-23871 GCF_036705285.1 Microcoleus sp. B4-C1
GTCCCGCCCGTCCAAAAAGGACGGGCGGGACGCCCATCCCACAAACTTGTGGAAGTTATTTAATTCTCATTCCTTACAGGTGCGACGGTAGCTTTGTCCAACCTACATCCCGAATGGACAAGTCATTTTGAGGTATCAAGATTAACGACCAAATTACTTGTCTAAAACCTAAATCTTTATTGTTAGCAAAACCGGGGATTACTATAAAAAAACACCAAAGTGCCTGAGTCATTATCCAGTATATCTGGTAAATCTGCAAGCAGGGCTTGCATAAATAAAAACGATTTTAACTAATCCTTTTTACCATTCGCCGATCGGTGAACCTACACCATGAGAAAACCGCTCAATACAAAAAAGTAATCAACACCGATCCACCCAGCCTGAAATAAATTAAAAAAAGTAACTTGATTTAATCTCTCGGCGCTCATCTCGTTAAGGTGAAACATTACCACTAATACCGCCGCAATCCCTCGATCAACTTGCCAGAGGTTAAGCTTTTTGTGAGGAGTTGAACTCTGTGCAATGAAAAAATACCTTAGTCGAGGGTGGCCGTTGTGCTTGTTCCTCAACTACTGTCAACCCACTAAACATAGTCAACACATTAGACACTATAATATAACTTTATACTTTTTTCATAAACTTGTGCAAGAAGACTTCCGACTGATCGTTGACTTAGTTCTAGTTCTCGCTGCTGCCGCAGCAGGAGGACTCTTTGCATCGCTATTGCGACAGCCGGTAATTCTCGGCTATCTCCTGGGAGGGATCGTAGTTGGGCCGGCCGGTTTGGGACTGATTAAAGAATTAATTCAGGTAGACACCCTGGCTGAATTCGGGGTTGCTTTTCTGTTATTTGCCTTGGGAGTGGAATTTTCTTTCGCGGAACTCCAGAAAGTAAAAGCCATTAGTTTGGGCGGAGGGAGCTTGCAAATTGTGCTGACGATCGCCATTACTACTGCAATTTCCTTAGCTGTAGGCTGGGTAGAATCGCCTGCTCAAGGCGTGTTTTTAGGGGCAATTCTGTCGCTTTCCTCGACCGCAGTTGTACTCAAGTGCTTGATGGAACGCAATGAATCCGGTACTTCCCACGGTCAAGTCATGCTGGGAATATTAGTAGTTCAAGATTTGGCTTTGGGGCTAATGTTAGCAGTTTTGCCGGCTCTCAATCAGCCAGCAGAAGAGATCGGCATGACGGTAGCGTGGGCCCTGCTGCGGATCGGGTTATTTGCGATCGGTGCTGTAGTCGCGGGCATTTGGATGGTACCGCAGTTGCTGCGATACCTAGCGAAAACAGAAAGCCGGGAACTGTTTTTGCTGGGAGTTGTGGTTTTAGCTTTAGGGATTGCGCTGCTGACAGAATATTTGGGTTTTTCGATCGAGATGGGCGCATTTGTGGCGGGTTTAATGATTTCGGAGGTGGAATATGCCGACCAAACTCTAACTTACGTCGAGCCTTTGCGAGATATTTTTGCATCCTTATTTTTTGTCACCATCGGAATGTTAATTGACCCGATGTTTCTGTGGAACCATCTAGAAGTAATTCTGGGACTGGTATTTATAGTATTTGTCGGCAAATTCTTGATTATAACGCCGATCGTCCGACTATTTGGCTATCCGCTAAAAACAGCATTAATCGCAGGTTTGGGCTTAGCTCAAATAGGAGAATTCTCCTTTGTACTCGCTAGTGCCGGCCAAGCTATGGGGCTGGTTTCGCGGAACGTTTACCTGTTAATTTTAGGCACGACAGCAGTCACCCTGGTGCTGACTCCGTTTGTGTTGAGAAGCGTGCCCCAGTTATTGAAATGGGCGGAAAATTTCGGGCCTTTGCAGCGCTATTTTGACGAAACATCTCAACCTGTGGCAATAGCTGAAACTTTGCCGGAACAAAATTATGTTGTGGTTTGTGGCTACGGGCGAGTCGGCAGAATTTTAGTCAAAATGCTGCAAAGCCGCAACTGTTCTGTTGTGGTGATCGATGAGTCAGAAAGTAGAATTCAAGATTGCAGAATGCAAGGAATTCCTTACATTTACGGGAATGCTGCCAGCTTGCACGTATTGGAAGCCGCGCGGGTGGAACGGGCAAAAGCAATGGCGATCGCCCTTCCCGATCCCATGAGCACTCGCTTGTGTCTGAAGCGGGCTTTAGAATTAGTCCCGGATTTGGATATTGTGGTGTGCGCGAACCAAGATAAAGACATCGAATTGCTTTATCAATTGGGGGCCTGGGAAGTTGTGCAGCCGGAGTTTGAGGCCAGTTTAGAACTGTCTTCCCACTTGCTGGCTGGCATGGGACTTTCGGCAATGGCGATCGGGCGAGATGTGCAGCAAATTCGCAGCAGCCGCTATCTGGAATTGCGGCCACCGCGCGAACCTTTGGCGGTTTCGCGGGATTTGAAAGTGGCGGTTCGAGATATGAACAGCGAGTGGTACAACTTGCCGTCGGGTTCTCCCATCGCCAGCATGACTCTGGAAGAAACTAACTTGCGGCAGTTGACAGGGGTCAGCGTGATGGCGATCGTCCGCGAGAATGGCGAGGAAATTGATTATCCCAACGGGAAGACAGCTTTGCAGTCGGGCGATCGACTTTTTGTAGTGGGAGAACCAGAAGAACTCATCAGTTTTGAGTTGCTGGCGAAGGGGGAAGTTGCAGTCCCGCAGGGGGACAGTTCTTGCCAGTGGCTGAGACTGCCAGCAAACAGCCCTTGGGCGGGCCAAAAACTTTCAGAGGTAGATGTGCTGACGCAGTACGGGGTGCAGGTGCGGGCGATCCGCCGGGAAGGGAAATTTACTCGCTGGCCCGACGGAACTAGCAATTTGCAAGAAGGCGATCGTTTGCTGCTGTGCGGCGGCTTCTACGAGCTCGGCTTGATGCAGCGGACGGCCTCACCGCGGGTGCCACAACCTGCTTTAAAGCTGCCTTTGGTCAATGCCCAAGTCATCGAAAAGCTGTTTAGCGATTAGTCAGTTGGCAGTTGGCAGTTGGCGGTTGACAGTTGAGAGTTGGCAGTTGACTGTGGTGAGCTTTCTAGCCAACAGTCAACAGTCAACAGTCAACTCTCAACAATGCCCCATGCCCCATGCCCCATGCCCCATGCCCCTCTCCTCAGCCGTTGGGTTTGAGATAAGCAATTGCTGGTCGCGAGATCAGAATTTGTGTTTCTGATGGATCGAGGAGGCAAATGCAGCTATTATCCTGCCAAAAAATTCTGCCAGCTACTAAGTCGCCGGTCAGGAGTTTGATCTCCACCTGTTTTTTGTCTTTGATGTAGCTTTGTATTAAGCGAACGCTGGGCAATCCGGTTTCAAATTCAGACATAGTTCAGAAAATTATAGTCAAATATTACCTTAAACCATATTCTTCTGTTTATACCGTTTAACCCTTACTGCCGCAACTACAAGGGTGTCTACCCGATGAGAGAGAAACCAGTTGGTGGCTAGTTTTCGACCGATATTCATTGAGCCATTGACATCAGCATTAATTAGATATCCCTGTGAAGTTATAAATATTATATTTGTTTATATTTCACTAGAAAAGACTATAAATTGCATAAAGTTTTATAATACTGGGAAATGGGTAATTTGAGCGTCAAATTATCTAATCAGTTTTAACCAAAAGAGGTTTGTTTTTATGCCGATCGAGTTTGCGAAGTATCACGGACTGGGAAATGATTTTATTCTGATTGACAACCGCCACTCGTCAGAACCGGTGATCGCGCCAGAACAAGCTGTGGATTTGTGCGATCGACATTTCGGGATTGGTGCAGACGGTGTGATATTTGCTCTTCCGGGTCAAAATGACACTGACTATACGATGCGGATTTTTAACTCCGACGGTTCGGAACCAGAAATGTGCGGCAACGGGATTCGCTGTTTGGCTAAGTTTATCGCGGATTTGGACGGGTCAGAGGCGAAAACTCAGTACCGCATCCACACTCTGGCTGGTGTGATTAGCCCGGAATTGCGATCGGACGGTCAGGTGAAGGTGGATATGGGGGTTCCCCGGCTGCTGGCTGCGGAAATTCCGACAACTTTGGCTGCAGCGGATGCGAAAGTTATTGATGTGCCGATCGAAGTTGCTGATAAATCTTGGTCTGTTACCTGCGTCAGCATGGGCAATCCTCACTGCATTACATTTGTAGAGGATGTTGCTGCTGTTGCTTTAGAAACTGTCGGGCCTCAATTCGAGCACAACAAAGCATTCCCGCAGCGTACCAATACGGAATTTATTCAAGTGGTACGTTCAGACTATGTAAAAATGCGGGTGTGGGAAAGAGGCGCGGGTGTTACTCTAGCTTGTGGGACTGGTGCTTGTGCTGCTGTGGTAGCTGGGGTGTTGGTAGGAAAGTGCGATCGAGCAACTGCGGTTGAACTCCCCGGCGGCGTTTTGGAAATCGAATGGGCAGAAGTTTCTGGGCGGATTTACATGACCGGGCCGGCACAGCGAGTATTTACTGGTTGTATTAGTCATTAGTCATCAGTCATCAGTTATTAGTCATATTATGTCCGGTCGATTACCCCTAATACGGTAGGGGCGGGTTAACGAAAAATATCTCCCAATAATTGACAATCTCAAAAACCCGCCCCTTTAATCGCTTTAATCGCGGTCACTCGATCGGACATGATATCACTGGTCAGAAGGAATTTTTTATTGAATTAACAAACAATAAAAATTATTGAATTCAAAATTTTTATTGAATTCTGACCAATGCATTTCGCCTTCACAAATCCTATCAGGTCCGGTCGAGCGAGCGCGATTTTTGTAGGAGCCCGTGAGCTAACAATACCTGCCAATAATTGACAATCTCCAAAACCCGCCCCGACGGGGATATTATGGTTAATTGATCGGACATGATATCATTGGCGGCCGACTGAAGAATGAAGACTAATAACTAAGCCTAAAATCTCAAATCTCAAATCTAAAATCTAAAATTGAGTAGGTGGGCTGGCATGGCTGGAGGTATTTATCTGATTCAGGACGACGACAGGCTGGTAGAAATGATGGAACAGCCCTACGACTCGGAAGACCAGTTACAAGACTTGCTAGTAACTTATCCTAATTTGATCGCGGGAGACCAAATCGATCGGGCGACACCGCGCAGGTGGCTGTTAATTTCGCTCGCGGGAAGCTGCACCCAGCGATGAGGAAACAGCGGTGCAGTGGTCGCTAGATCATTTGTTTCTCGACCAAAATGCAGTTCCTACTTTGGTGGATGTCCGGCGAACTCCTAATGCCGAACTGCGGCAAAAAGTTTTGGGTCAGTCGATCGACTATGCTGCTAATGCGTTGGTTTACTGGCCGATCGATTCAATTATTGCTCTGTTTGAAGCTAATTGTCGCGATCCAGAACAGATTTTTGAAGAGTTTCTTGGTGCAAATACTAATGAAGAAAGGTTTTGGCAAAAGGTTAAAACTCATTTGCAAGCGGGTAAAGTTCGCTTAGTGTTTGTAGCTGACGAGATTTCCGCTGAGCAATAGAAAATAAATAACTTAGGATCGCGAATTAAATAATTTACACTCTTGAAAGTGGGTTGGGCGTCCCGCCCGCCCTTTCTGGACGGGCAGGACGCCCATCCCACAAGAACCATCACGCATTCTAAGTTATTTAATTCTCATATCGTTTCCGGTTGCATCGGAATGATTTAACCGCAGAGGGCGCTCCAGAACGCAGAGGGAGAGAATACAGAGATGAATAATTCCGATGCTACCGGATTTGATATCAATCCTAACGAAGTTCTCGCAGAACATCGTCCCGATATCTGGGTGTCAGATTTCTCCCGCGCTCAAAAAAATCACCCAGCACCACAATGGCAAGTGTGTGAGTGCACATCAACTGCGGGATTGCCAATATGCGATTGATGCTCTTGCCAGAATTTTTGCCCCAGCGATGAAGAGGTTATTATTAAGGGCTTTTATTATCCATCGGCAACGGGAGAATATCGATGATACTAGACTCAATCGATATCGAATAAATTTACAGGAAAGATTAACCAAAATTTTGGATTTAGCACCACAGCATCCGGATGGTATACGGTTACGAAAACGTTACGGTGGGCTGATTGACAATTTATTTCTATTTCTGGAAAATGCGACAATTCCACCCACGAATAATCGTAGTGAACAGGCGATTCGGATGAGCGTGATATTTCGCCGTGTGACTAATGGCTTCCGTTCGGAATGGGGGCGAGATTTGTTTGCTGCCGTTCGTTCAGTTGTTAATAGTGGCAAGCGCCCGGGTTTAACTGCTTATCAATCCATTCAACAAGCTCTCTCTACTGATGGCTCCCTTTTTTCCCCTAGTTGAGCAATTACAATTTTTGGTTGTTCATTGGTTGGATACCTTTGTTTATAAATCGATCTTTGTCAGTTGAGTTTTGAAGAAATTACTCGCTCGGTTGCAGGTTTTTTGAGGTTCCGGTGTCGGGTGTAGAGGTTGGGGAGAAAACCCGCCTCTACACAGGACTCGGGATTACAGGGGAGAAGTACGTTCCAGAAAAAACCTGTTAAGTTGATGGTGGCTAACCTACTTAGTAGACTTAGCACTAATTCTAACTTGCTCCATTGATGGGCTTGATCTCTTGTATTCGATCAAGTTGCTGCGCTGTCCCAGCAAGCGACGCTGATGAAACTGAATCTGACCTTGCAATTGGGGAAATCTCCCGATCGCACAAGATATAGCATAAAGACCAGAATCCTTGGCTGGCAAATTCCGCTGCAACATCCGGCGGTAAATTCGGTAGGTAAGTATCGGGTAGGCGGCGAGCAACCACAGGCTCCACCCGTGGGTGAACCAGGCTGTGCCCAATGCTAGCACAGGCAGAACGAATCCCCAGAACCAGATGCTGGTGGTCTCTTTGACCCAGTGGCGATCGGGGGTGTTTCCGTGCAGCCAGGAACCCTCGGCGTAGGCGTGACCGGCTCTTTGAGAACGTTTCCACCACTGGGTAAAACTTGTCATTTGGGCGTCGTGCAGGGTCATTTCTGCATCTAATCGCTCGATTTTCCAGCCGTTTTGACGCAGCCGCACGCAGAGTTCCGGTTCTTCGCCAGCAATGAGTGCAGGGTTGAAACCGCCGACTTGCTCGAACGCCGCGACGCGCATCATCGAGTCGCCGCCGCAGGCTTTGGCTTCGCCGACAGGCGTGTCCCACTCGATGTCGCAGAGTCGGTTGTATGCTGTGGCGTTGGGAAATCTTTCGCGCCGGCGCCCGCACACTACAGCTACGTCGGGTTTGGCTGTGAGTTCTTGCTGGGCGAGTTCGATCCATCCGTCAACCAATTCGCAGTCGCCGTCTACAAATTGGACAAATTCGATGTCTGGTGATAGTTTCAGCAAGCGAGCAAAGCCTTCGTTTCTGGCGCGTGCTGCAGTAAACGGTATAGATAAGTTTAGTTCTACTGTATCGGCTCCGATCGATCGGGCTAACTCTAGGCTACCGTCTGTTGATCCGGAATCGACATACACGACGCGGGCAACTTTGTCTGTGGCCGATACTAGGCACTGGCGCAGGCGCGGCCCTTCATTGCGTCCGATCGCCACTAATCCAACTTGTTTCAAGTCTTACCTCTTAAATTCCACTCGCGAGCTGTTATTTTAATATTTTAGCGACACTCAAGGTAAGTTCACAATATCTTTATATTGTAACTTCTATGGAGCTACGCTTTTCGGTGTTAAACTGCCTCTAGCTTATTCGGTTCTTCTGGAGTCAAGATGATAAGCAAAATTAATCAGAAAAGCAAGCTAATAGCCTCGCCCGAAAGTTATCAAAGTTGACAAATCCATAAGCTTGCCGCTTAATCAACTTGATTCGGTTGTTAATTCCGGCTCTACAGAACCTTTTATTTAAAAAGGTTAATAGTTTTTATAAAAATCAACTATAAAATCTAAAAATTAGGCGGTGGGAAAGCAATTATATATTCACTTACAGGTATTTTTGTGAGTTAATAAGTTTAGATATTACAGAAATTCTAATAAAGATTATACTTAGAGCCTGGTAAACGCATCTAAATTAATTTGACAAAAAAGTGAGTTTGTGCATTACTAAATAAATAAAAAACATTCTGAAAATTATTAATTTTAAGCCCAGTTAAGCAGATTCAATCAAAACTTTAAGAATTTATATTTTTTTTAAATCCGGATAAATTTCACAAGAGATGGGTGTTATATTTTGAGCGTTAGCTGGCCAAGTTTAAAATTTGAAATCAATACAGCATATTCGGTGGTTGATGAAGTACAGTAGCCACTATATTTATGTTGTGTGATTTTAATATGTAGGGTGCGGATCTGCGACCTTTTAAATAGAACTTGCAGATTGATGGGTGGCGACGCACCTTACTTACTACAAGATTGTGTGTACTACATATACATGGAATATGCTGTAATTATCCATTCCCGCTCGATAGCGTTTCATTTTTAGACTTTGTTTAGAAGTTTTTTATTGTTGCACTATATTTATGGCTAGCCTCCGATTGAAGTGCAAAATTTACGGGAGAGTTCTGTTTCCGAATCCCGCTTTTATATTTACAAAATGTAACATCAAGCGTCCAATATAAGCTATTTTTAATGCCCCAGTGACTGCGGCTCGCCCCAGCAATTGTCTCAGCATTACTGCTTAAACTACTCAAATAAAAACGAGCTTCTGTGGTGGTTTTATTCTACAATCTTTGTTCACTAACTATCATGACAACTGTTTTTAAGCCCGTCCATAATGCTTGATTATACAGAGGTGCTAACTCGGATACATCCACAGTCCAGACTTGTCTTTTTTCCATTCGATGATGTCCTGCTTCTACTTGTTCATGTTCATAATAATCATACTTTTTTCCTAAACAATCTGCTTCTTGAGCTACTTCAAACCACTCTTTCACGGCTTTGTATAGAAGTTGTTGATTCCCTTTGAAAGCTAAAATATAATCTTCTTTTTTCTTAAAAATCCGAGATATTATATTTTTTTGATAACAGCCGATCATCTATAGTTATTACACTTCCGGCAATTTATAACATTTTTATTAATTCCGGAATCGCTGTCATTAGATTTTCGATTTTCGATTTTCGATTTACCCCACGGATAAATTCGGGGGCTTGAGGATTTTCGATTTTCGATTTTGGATTGATACCACGGATAAATCACGTGGCGGGTACCATCAAGAAATTCTTGGTCAGTCCATTAGATTTTTTATCCTTTTTTTTCCTAAAACCAATTGATGAGATGAAGACTAGGTTGTAACTATATATATCGCTTTTTGCTGGTCATTTGGGTCATAAGATTGTTTCATTGTTTCGCCATCAATGGCAATCACGTTTAGTTCTAATTCCCAGACTATGGCATTTACCCAAGTCAAAAAACATTCTTGAAACTATTGTGGTTCACTTCTGGAAAATAGCCGACTAAATGTGTCATGAGATGGTAGGCTATTCGGTAATTATAGAAAGCTTTTTAAGCATTGATATTTGGCATTACCTAGGCTTCTATTGCCACCCATCCGTCTGCACCGCGTCTGGACAGCTAGAATCGCCATCGTCGATCTAATATCTTTAAGTAAGTGTTCTTTACTTCTTTCTATTCTTGAATTTTTATAGTTGGGAAAATGCTCTAAAAAAAGGGTATTTAAAAGATTCATTGAAGGTGTTAATGAATCTGTTTATTTTTGTTGGGAAGTTACAGCTTTACTAAAACCTCTTGCCATTGATAGCATCAATAAACTACAATCAACTACATGAAAAATTAGTCGGATTTAATTGTATCATATTTTGGGTAAAAGTTAAGATGCGTTTACCCTCTCTCACAAACCAGCCCCGACGGGGATATTATGGTTAATCGATCGGACATGATATCATTGGCTGCGGAATGAAGACTAAAGACTAATAACTAAGCCGGAAATCTCAAATCTCAAATCTCAAATCTAAAATTAAGTAGGTGGGCTGGCATGGCTGGAGGTATTTATCTGATTCAGGACGACGACAGGCTGGTAGAAATGATGGAACAGCCCTACGACTCGGAAGACCAGTTACAAGACTTGCTAGTAACTTATCCTAATTTGATCGCGGGAGACCAAATCGATCGGGTGACGGCGCGGAGGTGGCTGTTAATTTCGCGGGAAGCTGCACCCAGCGATGAGGAAACAGCGGTGCAGTGGTCGCTGGATCATTTGTTTCTCGACCAAAATGCAGTTCCTACTTTGGTGGATGTCCGGCGAACTCCTAATGCCGAACTGCGGCAAAAAGTTTTGGGTCAGTCGATCGACTATGCTGCTAATGCGTTGGTTTACTGGCCGATCGATTCAATTATTTCTCTGTTTGAAGCTAATTGTCGCGATCGGGGTCGCGATCCTGAACAAATTTTTGAAGAGTTTCTCGGCGCAAATGCTAATGAAGAAAGATTTTGGCAGAAGGTTAAAACTAATTTGCAAGCGGGTAAAGTTCGCTTAGTGTTTGTAGCTGACGAGATTTCCGCTGAAATGCGCCGAGTTGTGGAATTTCTCAACGAACAAATGGACCCGGTTGAAGTTTTGGCCCTGGAAATTAAGCAGTATGTAAGCGAAGACGGTTTGAAAACGCTGGTTCCCAGAGTGATCGGTCAGACAGCGGAAGCACAGCAGAAAAAATCCAGCGCAACGCGCGAAAGAAGGCGCTGGGATGAATCTTCATTTTTTGCGGAAATCAAAGCTAGACGAGGCGCGGACGAGGCGCAAATGGCAAGAGCAATTTACGTTTGGGCAAAAAGTCAAGAACCCGAAGTTCAAATCCACTGGGGAACGGGGGATGCCTACGGCGGTTTCGCGGCTCAATTGCCTCAAAAGGGAAGAAAGCCCTATCAGTTATTCACTGTAGATATTGCTGGCAGAATGGAGATTTCTGCTAACAATTACGGTTCTCAGCCGCCGTTTAATGCGGAACAAAATTGGCTGGAATTGAGAAGTAAGCTGAGTGCGATCGGTCTGTCGCTACCTACAGAACCGGGCGAGAGAAGGTCGCCGAGTCTGGCTTTGTTTACTTTGCAAGACGAATCTGCACTGAAGCAAGTTATGGAAACTTTTGACTGGGTGATTGAGCAAATTCAAACGTTATAGTCATTAGTCAGTAGTCATTAGTCAGTAGTCATTAGTCAGTAGTCCTTGGTGTTAATAATTGGTTACGATCGCCAACAAATAACAAATAACCAATAACAACTAACAACCCACAAATAACCTATAATATCATGTCCGATCTATTGACCGCGATTAAAGGCCGGGGCGGGTTTACAGATTTTCCCATTTCTATTCAATATCTTGGTGAACCCGCCCCTACAGGAATCATGGTTAATTGACCGGACATGATATAACAACTAACAACCCACAAATAACCAATAACAACTAACAACTGACTAATGACCAATGACTATTGATAGCGAATGTTTGCTTGTTTCAAACGCCGCAATGCTTCTCCCAGCCGAGCGCAATCTGCAATTAAACTAATTCTCACATATCCTTCGCCGCCCGGCCCAAAAGCATTACCAGGAGTCACCACAACACCCGTTTGCTGCAAAACATTGAGGGCAAAATCAGTAGAACTCATGCCCGGAGTGCAGGGAACCCAAAGATACATTGCAGCCAGAGGTTTGGGAATATTCCACCCTAATTCTGCCAATCCTTCCACCATGAAATCCCGGCGAGTCCTGTAACGATTCTGCACTTCGTGCAAGTAACTGTCGGGCAATTGCAGTGCAGTTTCTGCTGCTGTTTGCAAGGCGGAAAATATACCGTAATCTAGGTTAGTTTTTAATGTCCGCAAACCTTGAATAATCTTGCTATTTCCTACTACAAAACCGACGCGCCAGCCGGCCATATTGTAGGTTTTGGACATCGTGTGAAATTCTACGCCGATTTCTTTACCGCCGGGAATTTCTAATAAACTTGTCGGTTGATAGCCGTCAAAGGCTAATTCCGCATAACACAAATCGTGAACCAGCAAGATTTGATGCTTGTGTGCGAAAGCCACAATATCTTTGTAAAATTCGCGGGGTGCAGTTGCTCCAGTCGGATTGCTGGGATAATTGAAATAAAGTATTTTGGCTTGTTCGGCTACGCTGTCGGGAATGTCGGCTAAGTCAATTACCCAGTCATTTTCTGGTTTGAGGATGATGTTGTGAACTTTTGCACCGGCAATGATTGGGCCGCGAAATAATACGGGATAAGCCGGACTGGGTACTAATATTAAGTCCCCTGGATTGATATAGGCGATCGCAAAATGTGCTAAACCTTCTTTAGAACCCAACAGAGGCAATGCTTCGCTTTCTGGATCGAGTTCAACGTTGTAGCGACGGCTGTACCATTTAGTAATAGTACGGCGGAAACTGGCAGTTCCTTCAAAGGGTGGATAGCCGTGATTTGCAGAATTTTGGATGGCTGCGACAGCGGCTTCTACTACTGGTTGAGGAGTGGCACCGTCGGGGTTTCCCATTCCTAAGTCTATTAAATCGAGTCCTTGTTCGCGGGCGCGGGCTTTGAGTTCGTCGAGACGGGCAAATACGTAGGGCGGTAGTTTTTGCAACCTGTCAGCAGGGGTAATCCAATCCAAGGTCATTTATTTTTTGTCAGTTGTCAGTTTTCCTGGTTTGTAGTAAGGACTTTCGTCCTTGCTAGCACAGCCTTTTCAGGACTTTAGTCCTTACTACAAACTGTTTTAATTCTTAATCTTTAATTCTCCCACAGGTGCGGTGGTAGAAACCATCGCTGCCATTAATTGTTGGGGAACAACTTTAAAAGGCAGTCGGTGGATGTCGGAATTGGGATTGCAGGCGATATCGGCGGCGCGCTGCAATTCTGCTATGGTAATGTCTCCGAGTCCGAGGTTGTCTAAAGTTTGGGGTAATCCAATCTCGCTGTAGAATTTTAGCAGTTGCTGTCTGGCGCTAGCGGCGAGTTGATTGTTTTGCAGCATTTCTTCTAGTCGCAGTTGTACTAAAATGCCGTAGGCAACTTTTTCGCCGTGCAATGTGCCGTGACTTGCTAATAGATGAGTTAGGCCGTTGTGGACGGCGTGGGCGGCGACGGTGCGGCATTGGGCGCCGCCAATTCCGCCGATTACTCCTGCTAGCAATACGGCTGCATCTGTGACTTCTTGCCAGGTTTCGCTACCGGGTTCTTTGAGGGCGGGGGCTGATTTTTGGAATAATATATCGCGCAGTATTCTAGCTTGTTGAACGGCAGAAATAATCAGGGTTTGTTCGGAGTGTCCGCTGCTGACTGATGCTTCGTACCATTTGGCGATCGCATCTCCAATTCCTGCTACTAATGTCCGCTGTGGTGCGGTTTGAATTAAGCCGTAGTCGAGTATTAATAAATCGGGACATCTGGCTAATGTGACATCGTATTGGAATGCACCTTGTTCTGAATAAATGTTAGAAAGGGCTGTCCAAGCGGCACAGGTGGCTGCTGATGTGGGTATGGTGACGATCGGGATTTTGCACTGATAAGCGACGAGTTTGGCTGCGTCTAAGGCTTTGCCGCCGCCGACACCGATGATGAAGTCGGCTTGATGGGTTTGGGCTGCTGCGCGGAGGGTTTCGAGGCTGGTTTCGCTGCAATCCTTGCCGTAGGCTGTTTCGGCGGATTTTAACTGCTGCTGTTCGAGGATTGGTTGCAGGTAGGGTTGGGCGGCGGCGAGGGAGTTGCTGCCGCCGACGATTAGCGGCCGCTTTCCGAAACGGGCGATCGCATCTCCGGCTTGTGCGATCGCCGATCGACCTCGCAATACACAGGCGGGAGCAATTGTCAAGGAATAAATTGCAGTTGGGGTGGCGGTTTTAGTGCTTTGGGTTTGAGTCATCGAACCACTGGATAAGTGACGAGAAGGTTGACGCTTTGCAGGATTGCTGGATTTTCTAGGATAACTCTAATCTATGCGGAAATGGTAAGTTTTATAAAGTTTTTATTAAGTATTGTTGGGCTGTTGGGGGATGGGAGAGGGGAGTTGAGGGGCGATCGGTATGATAAATTTAGGAATATAAGCAATTTCAAGGAAATAAGAATGCTGACTAAACAAGATTGGGACTGGTTAGCAGTGTGTTCTCATTATCAAACGGCTGTCACAGTCCAGACACTTCTCAAAGAAGGAAAATCTATGGAAGCAACGGCAGGTTTAGAATCTTTAATTGAAGCAATGGGAAGAACCGAAAAACGAGCAGTAAAAAGCCAGTTAATTCGTTTAATGCTTCATATTATTAAATGGAAATCTCAACCTGAAAAACGAACTGCTAGCTGGGCTATTAGTATTCGTTCGGCGCGGCGAGAGATTGAAGAAAGTCAAGAAGAAATGCCTAGTTTAAATCGTGATTTTATTGAGTCTATCTGGGATAAATGTTTTCAAGTTGCGGTGAAAGATGCCCAGGATGAAATGGGTAAAAAATGTCAATTAACCTCACTTGCTTGGTCAGAAGTTTTTGAAGATGAATATACTTTGTCGGATGGCGCTTTAGAAGATGGAAATTTTGAGTAAGGTGCGCGATCGCATTTTTTGGACTGACGCAGCCACCTGGTTTCTCAACCCAACCTGTTTACTGATCGGGACTTACGCAGAACCTTTATCTGTTAAAATTGAGGCTTAACGTACAAATCCCAGACTCGTTTCACTTCTGCTGCATCCGGTTGAGAAATTTGCCCGATTTTCGCTAGCAACAAAGACTTTTCTAAACAATCTAATCTAGACAAACGCACTGTTGAAGCAACACGCAAACCGCTGACAGACCAATCATTAAGAAATACATCAGTTTGGCTGCGGGGTTTTGCAGAGGTAACGACTGCTGCTACCACATCCTCGCCATCCAACCACAGTAAAAGTATGGGGCGTTTTTTAGAACCTGCGCCGCTTGTAAAGGGAATATTTGCTACCCAAAAATCACCAGGCTCAATAGTCGTCATAAAGTCCTTCGTCTTCGGGTGCGTAACCTTTCAAAAAAGCGTCGTGGCTGCGAGTAGTAGCTGGGTCAATTAAATACTCCTCGCCATCGAGTACAGAAAACTCGGTTAATTGGGCAGCGGTTAAATCTTGTTGGGTGGCGCTCTCCCTAGACAGTTCTAATATTTTAGGAGCTTCTAATATTCTCGTCAAAAATTCTCTAAACCATCGCTTGGGAGGTGTTGGTTCTGCTGCCGAAATACTAAAATCAGAAGGAGTATTTTGTAACAGTTTTACTTGTTGCGAGCGCTGTACTAAGAACTGCACAAAATCGAGAACTTCTTGTTGTTTTTCTGGCGGAAGAAGTCGCAAATATTGTAACAGTTTTCGTTCGATGTTAATAGTTTGTTTCATTGATTTTTCCTGCAGATTTGTTATATTTCTGCATTACCTACCTGTTTTATCAAGACTCTCAAAGGTGAGATATTTGTTGATTCTAGCCAGTTCAACAATATAACTGCTCGAAGTTCCTCACCTCTTTGGTTTTAATCGTTGAAAGTGGGCTGTTTTTTGGGGCAGAACAAACCCTACATACTTAAACCAGTCAGTAGCAAGTAATCAAAGATCGCTTTTTTAAGTGCGATGAGTAAGATGTTTGAGTCGGGTGGTGCGCCCTCGATCGAGAACAGGAGATTCCGACGGGGGTAAGAAGGGGTGGACAGACATGGGCAAGTTGCGGTATTTTTAGACTTTATCATGTATTGTACCGCAGATGCGGTAGAATTATCAGTTAGGTGGCTTCGCTTTTTGCGGCAACAATGCTTCTAAATTATCTGCCAGTGTTTAACATTAAGCTATTCACCTCTAATTGCTGGAGTTCAATCTATGAGAAAGCCACAAACTGTTAAAGCTTTGGAAGAGCTAGGACGGGTTCAACTCTCTAAGAGTTTTTTCATGCGTGAGTTTCTTTATTCAGAAATCTCTCAAATTGAAGGTATCCCTAACATTCCTAGCGATCCTGACTTGGCGATCAAAGCAGGAAAGAATTTGTGTGAGAGAGTGCTTGAACCAATTCAAGATGCGCTTGGTCGGATTAGTATCCGCTCAGCCTATCGTTCTTGTGCGGTGAACGCCAAAGGAGCAGAGAATAAAAATCAGTACGGCTGTGCCAGTAATGAGGACAACTATGCAGAACATATCTGGGACGTAAAAGATTCAGAGGGGTATATGGGAGCAACAGTATGTATTATTGTTACATCATTCATCCCTTACTATGAACGCACTCAAGATTGGACAGCATTGGCATGGTGGATACATGACCACATTGATGCTTATGCAGCAATGACCTTTTTCCCAAAGTATGCAGCATTCAACATTAGGTGGAGCGAGAATCCTAATGTTTCAAAAGAAATTGATAGCTACGTAAAAAACCCGCACACTGGTAAGAAGAGCGGGTATCTGACAAAGAAGGGGATGGATAATTTCTTAGGTTTGCATGAGCAGTTTTACCAAGAATTTATCGATCGCTAACTAACCATTGCCTTGAACTTCTATGCGATAGTTGTAGCCCTGTTCGGTGAGGAAGAGTTGGCGGTGTCGGGCAAAATCTTCCTCGCAAGTTTGTAGCGATACTAATGTATAAAAGCTGGCATTGTGTCCGTCGGGTTTGGGGCGGAGAATTCGTCCGAGGCGCTGCGCTTCTTCTTGGCGAGAACCATACTTTCCCGATACCTGAATCAACACATCGGCATCGGGTAAATCGACGGCAAAATTGCCCACACGAGATAGAATTAATCCGGGAATCTCTTTGTGACGGAATGCTTCGTATAACCGATCGCGCTCAGCCTGTTTCGTCTTCCCCGTAATCAGAGGCAATTCGGTAATTTTGGCGATCGCATCCAACTGTTCGAGATACTCACCGATAATTAAAATACGGTGTCCCGCCTCCTTTTGCAACAAACCTTGCACCACATCCAACTTACCCGGATTTTCCGCCGCAATCCGAAACTGGCTGCGGCGGGGCGCTAGGGCATATTCCATTTTTTCCGCCTCATTTTGGGCGACGCGGATTTCCGTACAATTGGCAGTGGCAATAAATCCCTGTCCTTCCAATTCGCGCCAAGGTACGTCATAGCGCTTTGGCCCAATCAAGGTGAATACATCGCCTTCTTTCCCGTCTTCGCGAATCAATGTCGCAGTTAAACCTAACCTGCGCCGTGCTTGTAATTCAGCGGTGATCCGAAATATCGGTGCAGGTAATAGATGGACTTCATCATAAATAATTAGTCCCCACGATTGGGCGTTAAATAACTCGAAATGCGGGAATTCATCATCTTTATTCGATCGATAACTTAGCATTTGGTAAGTCGATAGGGTGACAGCAGCCGTCTGTTTGGTGACACTGCTGTACTCAGCGATCGCATCCTCAGTTAAACTTGTTTTGTCTAATATTTCCCTGCGCCACTGGTGCACTGAAGTCAAACTGCTGGTGAGGATGAGTGTCTTTTGCTTTACCAAACTCATGGCTAACATCCCGACTATGGTTTTACCAGCCCCGCAGGGTAGGACGATCGTCCCACTGCCACCTTTTACGTCCCCATCCTGATAGAATGCTTCTGCGGCTTTGTGTTGATAAGCACGCAACTTAAAGGGCAAGTCCGCTAAAGTTCGATCGCGCAAAGAAATCCCTAATTCGGCACCCTCCACATATCCAGCCAAATCTTCTGCCGGATAGCCCACCGCTAGTAAAGCTTGCTTGAGTACGCCGCGATTCCCGGCATCGACTTGAAAGCAAAGATCCGAGATGCGCTTGCCCAACATTGGTTTAACCCGATCGTCCCGTACCAGCAATTCCGCTAGCGGCAAATCGGCAATTCGCAGTTGTAAATCGGGGCTAGCCGCATCGATTCTTTCAATTACAGTTAATCCATACCGCGCCCCCAACAGTTCAATTTCCTGCGCTACGGAGTCAGGAATGGGATACTTGGCATACTTCCGCAAAGCTGCGATCGCGTCTTCAACTGGCATTCCCGCCGCCCGTGCATTCCACACGCTGAGGGGCGTGATGCGATAGGTGTGGATGTGTTCGGGACTTTTGATTAATTCGGCAAAGGGGGCGATCGCTTCTCGCGCCTGTTGTGCTGTTGGGGCGTGAACTTCTAGTAAAATTGAGCGATCGCTTTGCACGATCAAAGCATTTTCGGGAACATAATTCATGGCTTGTTTCGATTGATAGATGAACCGCAGATCAGCGCAGATGGTTTTAACTGAGATATTGCACCATTCTCAATTAGCCTTTTGTGAACAGGCAAGATGCCTGTTCCACAAAGAGTTAATTTCTTGTGGAACAGGCATCTTGCCTGTTCCTGACAATGGTGCAAGATGTGAGTTTTAAGAGGTTTTTTGACTTTGGCAATTTTGTCTAATACTATTTATCCCGCTGGGGTAAGACGTAGCCGACTTGCCGCAGGGCGTTGCGAAACTTAGTTTCCTGGAATAATGGAACTGCTAAAGTGCGATCGCCCGCTAGCTGACAGAATTTTTTGGTACGGGAATCATTGGCAATCAACACGGCTAAATGGGCGTTTTTACATTCGATTAACTTGACAGTTCCTGCATCTTGCAAACTATTCGATCGTTCTGTAACATCCGTCAGAAATTGCTGTACGGTTTCGGGTAGCGGTTCGATACTTCTTGTCTCTAAAACTTCTTGAAATTCTGCTAGCGGGTATCCAGCTTCAATGGCGGTAAATAGCTTTTGTCGATCGAGTTGCCAGACGACATCTGAAACTTTTTTAGCATAGAGATCGAGGACGATCGCATCTGATGCCGCGATGCCTTCTCCTGCTACAACAATATCTAAATTTGGCAGTACGCGGAGTGTTTGACGAAACTCAATTGCTGGCGGGGTGTAATTGTTAGTCAATCCCAAACAGTAAGCCCCCAAAGCTGTCAAGCGAAAAGAGATTAAGCCGTCGTAGCGGCTGAGAAATCTCAAATCGTCGGTTCCCCAAAGATCGTCAAAATCGCTGGGTACGAGGGACGGATCGGCATAGGCAACATCAATTATTCCCAGGGTAGCAACATACTCAAACAACAGGCAGCGCATATATCTTTCTTGCAGAATATGCCAATCGTGACTGCCAGAATATCCTAAGTTACCATACCCAAATTCAGAAATATAGAGATTGTCGGGATCGCGCGTTACTTCAAACCGATTCCCCGTTGCCAACATATACCTGCTAAATTCGCTAAACAGAATCCATTTACCGACAGGACATTCTGCTAGCTTTGAGGCGATCGCCTCTCTCCGCCCCGCCACCGCTGTCATGCCACGCGCGCCCTTGCCGGTTTGTCCTTTAATTGCATCAATGCGGCGAAATTCATCAAAAGTGTTTGTTTTTAACCAGCGCTTCCATGCTGTCTGTAATGCTTTGGCAGGTGATTCTTGCAAAGCTTTCTGTCCCGCTTTGGTCAAAACTAGCTTTTTGCCCGATAGTTCGGCGAATTTGCTCGCTTGGGCGATCGCGGCCCAAGCAAAGGATTTGATATTACCAACCTCGTAGAATATATCGCCCTTTTCCAAGGTAGCTTGGCGCTGTTCGTCGTTATAAAAATCACCCCCTTGCAATACGGCGGCGATCGCTTTCAGAGTTGCGGCACCAGGTAATGCGGTTTTTTCGCTAACGGCAACTTTGCCCGACTGAATCAGACGCAAAACTGCCTCAAAATCCTTTGGGGCTGCCCGTTCCATTTCAAAAATTGTCAAAGGAAGTTCGTACTCGGATACCTCTATTTGAGATGTACGAAAGTTACGTTTTTCTACACGAACCATAAAATTATCTGGCAGTACATCACCAACCAGATTTAAGGAAATTCCTTGAGGTTTTGGCACAAACTTCAGCAAATTTCCTTCAAGATCGTAGGGTATCACAGTGCCGTAGAAGAACAAAGAGAGTAGGGAGGGTTCTCGGTTGTATCCATAGCGATCGCTTGTTCCCCAGTTTGGTTGTTGTCCGTATTTCGCCACAAATACATCCGCATCATAGCCACCACCTGACCCATGTATAACTTCCGCTACAGCCGCTTTTTGCAAATCGTCTAATTGCGCCCAAACTTGCTTGAGTTTTTGTCCCTGCATTTGCTCTTTAATCCCAGCAACCAGGTCAGCTTTGCGGGTTAATTTGCGATCGCCCGACAACAGTGCATTCAGCTTTTTTAAATCTTCAACAATTATTCCTTCGAGTGCCTCTTGGAGGGTAATAACATCATCTAGGGTTTGGTAACGCGGCATAATTTTTGGCAATTCGCGTGCTGCAAAATTGTTTGTGCTACCAACTATAACAACTTTCCCCGATTTGTAATTTGAATTTTTGTTACAAATATCGGGATTATGGTTGAATATTTATTGTTAAACAGGCAAATTTTATGTAATAAAGTACAAAATCATGCCAACTAAAAAACTCGGAGTTACACAACTCCTCTTCAAAAAGTTAGGGAAAAATCTTAATTTAAGATTTGAGCTTTGAGATTTAACTCGGAGTGTGAGATAATTATTTATAATCGTGACTTGTGTTTTACTGAACCTGCAGGCGCGGTAAAACAGCAGTGACAGTCAGCAGCGTTTAAAAAAAATCTCAATTCCCAATCATCACAAACAAAGCGATATGAGCGAACAGCCAACCATCAGCTACCGCACCGAAAGCGACTCTATGGGAGACAAACAAATCCCATCTAATGTCTATTATGGCATCCAAACTCTAAGAGCTATTGAAAATTTTCCGATCAGCGGCATTAAGCCTTTATCAACATACGTTGATGCTTGTGTTTTAATTAAGAAAGCAACGGCGATCGCCAATGGCGAACTCGGCTGCATTCCCCAAGACATCAGTCAAGCAATTGTCCAAGCAGCAGATGAAATCCTAGCTGGCAAATTGCGCGATCAATTTGTAGTTGATGTCTACCAAGCCGGGGCTGGAACTTCTCACCACATGAATGTTAATGAAGTTCTTTCAAACCGCGCTTTGGAAATTATGGGCGAGGAAAAAGGCAACTACAAGCGCGTCAGTCCTAACGATCATGTAAACTACGGTCAATCGACAAATGATGTGATTCCAACGGCGATTCGGATCGGCGGATTGTTGGCATTAGAAAAAACTCTGTTTCCGGCTTTGTCGGATGCCGTAGTCGCCCTAGAAAACAAAGCCGAAGAATTCAAAGATATTGTTAAATCCGGCCGCACTCACCTGCAAGATGCTGTGCCGGTTCGACTCGGCGATACCTTCGGCGCTTGGGCGCAAATTCTCAGAGAACATACCTTGAGAATTGACAGGGCATCCGATGATTTGACATCCCTGGGATTGGGGGGAAGTGCGGCCGGAACAGGCTTAAATACTCACCCTGAATACTGTCAAAAAGTTGCTGAAATTCTCTCCGAATTAATCGACCAACCCCTGAAACCAGCAAAGCATTTAATGGCCGCTATGCAGAGTATGGCACCGTTTGTAAATGTGTCCGGTGCGCTGCGAAATCTCGCTCAGGATTGCGTTAAAATCTCCCACGACTTGCGTTTGATGGACTCCGGGCCGAAAACGGGTTTGAAAGAAATTCAACTGCCTCCTGTGCAACCTGGTTCGTCCATTATGCCGGGGAAATACAATCCTGTGATGGCAGAAATGACATCGATGGTTTGTTTTCAAGTTATGGGTTACGATAGCGCGATCGCCCTGGCAGCCCAAGCGGGACAATTAGAATTAAACGTGATGATGCCCCTGATTGCCTACAATCTCATTCACAGCATCGAAATTTTGGGCAATACCATCAGCGCTTTGACTACACAATGCCTCGCCAAAATTGAAGCTAAGGGCGATCGGTGTCTCGCTTATGCTGAAGGTAGTCTCGCCCTCGTTACCGCCCTCAACACTCACATCGGCTATCTCAACGCCGCCGCCGTCGCCAAAGAATCTCTAGAAACCGGCAAATCTTTGCGGCAAATTGTGCTAGAACGGGGTTTAATGAGTGCAGAAGACTTGGCAAAAGTTCTAGATTTAGAGAAAATGAGTGCGATGCCAACATCTTCTGCTAACGTATAGGCGATCGCAGGAATCAGCTATAAACTAGAAGGCTGAACTCGATTTAATTCTGCCTTCAGTCTTCTGAGTTCTGCCTCAGCCCTGTCACAGGTTAAAGTTAAACAATTCAGAATTCAAATTTTTTAGATTTAATTCTGATTTTTTTATAGTCTAAAGTTGGGGAGCAAAATTTATGCGCGCAGGTTCTTTTGCCAAATTAACTCAAGATAAAGAGAACACAACTCAAGTGACATTTCATTATGTGGAAGGTCAGGCTGAAACTTTCACTATTCCGATACCTGCACAAGAACTACAAGAAGAACTGCTGAATTTGTTAAATCAACCTTGGTTGACTTTCCATTTAGCCGATCAAACGGTTTTTATCTGCACAGCCAGGGTGGTAAAAGTAGAAGTAAAACCTGCTATCCCTGAACTGCAAGGTCAAGGAATATTCTCTAACTCGCTGCGAGTTAGTACCATGCAGCGGGCTGCATCTGGTAGATTGCCGATGAATAGTTAGGGTTCATTTGTATTGAGATGATTCTTGATAACGCAGGCGCATATCACCCTGGTTAGGGTGTTCCGTGCCTGCGTTACATTGAGCTTAAGCTGAAGTGCATTGGGAGCATCTCAATGAAAGCAGGCAAGCTAGAAATTGGAGTTTTGAGGCAGGAGTTTTGAGGCAGGAGGGAAGAGGGAAGAGGAAGAAGGAAGGACCCAGAAGAAGTGTTTTTACAAATATGAGATGCTCCCAGTGCATTTAAATTGTATAGTCAAATTTAAAAAAAGTCTTGTGGGGAGTAGGGTTTGGCACTCTTAGCCCGCCCCAAAAATACAATTTAGATGCCCAACAGCTTAGACCTATTGTAAAATAAATTTATGATATAATGAAACATTTTGCTTGAGTTAATTGAATCCCAACTCGTAACTTATTTTCACTCTTGTCTTGCCATAGACAGGATAAGATGCTAGAAAGTTCTGTTGTCATTACACAATAAGTAAATCACGAAAAATCAATCTTATATAAATTTGCAATCTTGTCAATTTCCACGTTGATTTGGTATCAACATTCAAACCCTCAAAGCAATAGTTAACGCCAAGGGTGAACTTTGCTGTAGAAAATAATAAAGACAGAAGAGGACTTCGCACCATCCTAACTCTCGAAGAAGAGGTCTTAGTCGCCTTGGAATATTGGCAACAATATCGAACATATTTTGGTATTTTTTTTTGTAAAGGACAGAGAAAAACAATCGATCTTGTTATGCAATCCCCATTTTTTTTCTGACTTGTTGGTTATATTCGTGGATGACGTTCCAGATTGCCCCGATCTGATTTTATAGCTTTTTCGAGAATGATAATGTTTTTCTCACTAATATCAATTCACTATGAACCTGCACTTAATATAGCTTCAAGGATATAGTCCCAACCACAGAGAGATAAAACTTCTTCATTCGTGAGAGATTTGATAATTATATCTACCTGTTCTTTGAGTTTATCTAAACTCGAATATTTTTCCCACTTGAGGTCTTTTTTTGTATGTTCCCACAATCTTTCAATCGGATTCAATTCAGGACTATAGGCAGGTAAATATATTGGCATTACATGGTCATGCCAGTCTAATAAGAGAGCTTTATGAAAGCTACCATTCTCCATGATAATTAGATTGAAATAGTCTGAGTATTTTTCAGCAAATCCATGTAAAAACTCTTGAAAGCAGTTGTGATTGAGCTGAGAAAATTATTGATAATATTGTTCACCTGTTGATGGCTCTACAACTCCATACACATAGAAGTTTCCTCGCTTCCATTGCTCTTTCCCGACGGGTCTTATCCCCTTCAATGTAATCATCCTACCCGGGAGCATCCCGATTTTGCAAGTATACAAAAGTATGATATGATGTATTGTTTTTTTGGAAAACCGACACTTAGCTT
>NZ_JAUBUC010000098.1:0-16475 GCF_036705285.1 Microcoleus sp. B4-C1
TCCCGCCCGTCCTTTTTGGACGGGCGGGACGCCCATCCCACTTTCAAGAGTGGAAGTTATTTAATTCTCATTCCTTAATAACTCATAACAATAATCATAAAAACAAAACCCGCCGGCGCGGGTTTCATCTTAAAGCTAATTGTTAATAAGTGCTAATTTCAACTACTTCTGAGGAACAAGAGCCTCATTACCAGCAACGGGACGGGGAGACGAAGCGGTAGTTCGCAAAAGTGCGATCGCCTGCGCGTAGCAAGGATCGTCCTTAGTCGCAACCAACATCGGTTTGTTAGCTAATTTCAGCTTTTGTTCGTCGGTGACTTCGACTTTAACATCGGGAGTAACCCCCTTCTGGCTGATATCCGTACCGTTGGGAGTATAGTAGTGAGCGATCGTCACCGCCAATCCCGAACCATCAGCCAAAGAATGCACCGACTGCACCAAAGCTTTGCCAAAAGTTTGGCCGCCGATCACAGTTGCGCGCTTATTATCCTTCAGAGCACCAGCCAAAATCTCGCTGGCGCTCGCCGAGTTGTCGTCCACGAGCACCACCAAAGGCTTGTCAGTGAGCGCAGTGCGATTTGCCTTCATTTCCTGAGAATCGCCCGTGCGATCGACTGTGCGGACGATCGCCCCTGTATCCATCCACATCCGAGCGATATCAATGCTCACTCGCAGCAACCCGCCGGGATTCCCCCGCAAATCCAAAACAAAAGCGTCAGCTTTCTGAGCCGAGAGCTTTTTAATCGCCGCCTCCATTTGTTCGCCCGCGTGGGAGCTAAACTCTTGCAAACGGATGTAACCGACATTCTGACCCCCTTCATTCTTGAGGCTGTAGCGAACCGCGGCTACCTCAATTCTCGCCCTAGTCAGAGTGATGTCAAATTCGCTTTTGCCCTCACGAGCAATCCGCAGCGTGACTTTCGTGCCTTCATCGCCCCGAATTATCTGAGCCGCATCCGAGACAGTCATGCCTTTGGTAGTTTTGCCGTCAATCACCAAAATCGTATCGCCCGCTAGAATCCCTGCCTTCAGGGCCGGGGAATTTTCCATCGGCTCGACTACCCTAATCGCTCTCGTTTTCTCGTCTTCTTCCAGCCTCATCCCCACCCCTGTCAGTTCCCCAGAGGTTTGATTCGTCAGCGCTTCGTACTGCTTCGGGTCCATGAAGCGGGTGTAGGGGTCGTTTAATTTCTCTAGGGCTTTGCGGAGGGCCGTGTAGGCAGCTTCGCGAGAGGTATAATTTTTGCTCAGCAGTTCTTGGCGGGTTACTTGCCAGTCAATCTTGTTAAAGCTGCCATCAACATAGTCTCGGTTCACAATTTGCCAAGCTTCATCTAAGACAGCTTTGGGGCTATCTTGAAGTTCGGCGCGGACTGATTGGCTCAGGCCGGGAACGAGTAAAGATATCGAAGCGGTTGTTGCCATCGCCCCACTGAACAGGGCTGCCTGTAACTTAGAAAAGCGTTTGCGGGCTTGATTCATTGAATTTGGCTCAATTCGATTTTAGATTTTTGATTTGAGATTTTATATTGCTAAAAAATCTCACACTACTACTTAAACTATTGTGTGGAGGCTCCACCATCCCTTTGGACAGTCTAACGAGATTCATAGTCGATCGCCAACCAATTATTACTCTCTTTCAATAAACTTAATTTAAAACTTGGATTTATAAAGTGCCGTGGAAGCTAAAATCGAACAATTTTCGCGTAAGTGGTTGAGCCTGCTCATTAATGGAGTTATCGGTCTAGCAGCGCTGGCGGGGGTCGTCGCCATGCAGTCTAGCGGGCAGTTAGGCGGAATGTCCCCAGTTGGCGTTCAGGGGCAAAACCCGCCCTCTGGAATGTCTGCTGCCAGTTTCAAGCAAGCCGCACAGCAAGAAGCGCAGCAAGAAGCCCTGCGGCTGAGAATGCTCAAAACTATCCCTAGTTTTGGATTTGATAATTTAATTGCAGATTGGACATTTCTCAAATTTTTGCAGTATTTTGGCGACGACGAAGCGCGAGATGTGACGGGCTACAATCTGAGCCAAGATTATTTTGACATAGTTACGCAGCGCGACCCGCGGTGGGCTGACATCTACCTGTTTCTCTCCACAGCTATTTCTTTTTATCAAGGAAACCCTGAAACTGCTGTTAACTTTATAGAGCGTGGTACTAGGGCCCTTGCCCTTTCGCCGCAACTTCATTCCCAATCGTGGATAGTGTGGCGAACTAAAGGTATTGATGAGTTGCTGCTGTTGGGGGATATTCCCGAGTCAATTCGCTCCCACGAAATGGCTGCGGATTGGGTGGAAGGAAGCCCGGAAGGGCCACAATTGGCGCCGAGGTTTCGAGCAACTGCTGAGTTTTTGCGCCGAGATCCCGATAGCGTGCCGGTGCGGTTTAATGCTTGGAGCACGGTTTATGCTCAAACAACTGATAAGCTGGTGCGTCAAAGGGCGAGACAAGCTCTTGTCAAGTTGGGAGCTCAGGTGCAAAAAGATCGGGATGGAAACGAGAGTTTTATTTTGCCCCCTCGAAAGTAAGCAGAAGGAAGAAGGAAGTTCGGCAACGGATTGTGTAACGGATGTAACGGATGTAACGGATATCAGGAAGAAGGAAGAAGGGAAATGCAGCCGCAGTAATAGTTTCAGCTATCAAGAATGTCCTAAATGTCAAGACGGTTGACTGTAATTCTCCAATCCAAAATCCAAAATCTAAAATCTAAAATCGGCTTGAGTTAGTTCGCGCCATTCACCGGGTTTGAGGCCTTCGAGACGCAAATGCCCGATCGCACATCTGACCAGCCGCAGCGTCGGAAACCCTACTGCTGCGGTCATCCGGCGGACTTGGCGGTTGCGGCCTTCTGTGAGAGTCATTTCCAGCCAAGCTGTCGGCACGTTTTTGCGAAATCGAATCGGCGGTTCGCGGGGCGGCAAAGCGGGTTCTTCTAACAATAATTGCACTTTTGCCGATCGAGTCCGATAATCTTGAATTGTGACACCTGTCTGCAAAGCGGCGATCGCACTTGCATCAGGAATTCGTTCCACCTGCACCCAGTAAGTGCGGGGGTGAGCGAATTTCGGGTCACTGAGGCGGTGCTGCATTTGTCCATCATCGGTTAGCAGCAACAAACCTTCACTATCGCGATCGAGCCTTCCTACTGCATAAATGTTAGGAATAGGAATATAATCTTTCAGGGTTCTGCGTTTAACTTCCCCTGAATTGTCAGTGAATTGAGTTAAAACATCATAGGGTTTGTAAAATAAAATGTACCGATAGGGCATGACAAATTAAAAAATAAGAATGTACTAATGTCAATAAATTTGTAGGGGCGGGTTTCACCGACAATAATTGGCTAAAACTCACAATCTCAAAAACCCGCCCCCACCCAACGTCAAACCACTTTCTCTCTCTCTTCTCTCCTCTGCGCCCTCTGCGCCCTCTGCGGTTCATAAAAAAATAAATCTTGTTAACCAACGATTCAAACCAGCTCTAAAATCTTCAGCCTTTAAGAGCCTCGCAAATCTCAACTACCCAATTTTACCATGTCCGAAGCCACACACCGCGTTTGCATCGTCTTAGGAACTCGCCCAGAAGCGATTAAACTAGCCCCAGTAATTCAACTCTTCAAAAGTTCTCCAACCTTTGACACCCAAGTAATTTTAACCGGTCAGCACCGAGAAATGGTCGAGCAAGTAATGCGAATGTTCGATCTAAAAGCCGATCGGGATTTAGCAATTATGCAGCACCAGCAAACCTTGACGGATATTACATCCCGGAGTTTGCAGGGTTTGGAAGCATTGTTTAAAGAATTGCAGCCCCAAATCGTCTTAGTTCAGGGCGATACAACGACTGCGTTTGCCGCTACTTTGGCTGCATTTTACCAGAAAATACCCGTAGGTCACGTAGAAGCCGGATTGCGGACAGACGACGTGTTCAATCCTTACCCTGAAGAGGCTAACCGACGGTTGATATCTCAGCTCACACGGCTGCATTTTGCCCCGACAGCGCTGGCTGTAGAGAATTTAGGGCGATCGGGCGTTTTGGGAGAAATTCACCGTACAGGCAATACAGTAATCGATGCTTTGCTTTCTGTCGCCAAACGCGAACCAGAATGCAACATACCTAACTTAGATTGGAGCAAATATCGCACTATCTTAGCAACAGTTCACCGCCGCGAAAATTGGGGAGAACCCTTACAAGGAATTGCGCGGGCTTTTCTCCAAATCTTAGATAAATTTCCCGATACAGCTTTACTACTACCCCTGCACCGAAATCCCACTGTTAGAGAACCTTTAAAAGCTCTTTTGGGCGACCATCCGAGAGTCTTTTTAACTGAACCTTTAGATTACGCAGAATTAGTAGGAGCAATTCAGAGATGTCATTTAATCCTCACAGATTCGGGTGGCTTGCAAGAAGAAGCACCTAGTTTGGGCAAGCCAGTTTTAGTATTACGAGAAACCACAGAAAGACCAGAGGCAATTTCTGCGGGTACTGCTAAACTGGTTGGTACTAATTCTGATATAATTACAGCAGCAGCGGCAGAATTGCTGAGCAATGCGGAAGCATACAACGCAATGGCAATGGCAATTAATCCCTTTGGGGACGGTTTGGCCTCCTCGCGGATTTTGAAAATTGTTGAAGAGTATTTTAGTTAACTACTCCTCGATTATTCGGCGGTTGAAAGCGCAACTATACAAACTTTCTTACCCGCAGAGGGGGACTAATTCCTGCTAAAAAAACTCGGTTTCTACCTCGCTTCCCGAATTACCAATCCCCACCGCCACCCCCACCACTAGACTCGCCACCGCCAAAGCTACCCCCGGAGTCGCTACTGCTACTGCTACTGCTGTAGTCACTACTGCTACTGCTGTAGTTACTGCGGTTATTACCCTGATAACGGCTGCGGGAGGGGAAAGGAGATTTCCCAGAAAATAAGCTGCCAAATATCCTGAAGATAATGAAGCAAGGTATAAATGCTATGAATAAGAACCCAAGTAAGTCATAGATTGGATTCGATGAATCTTCACCTGTGGATGTACTATTGCTAATAACTGGCGATTGACTAGGTATTGGTGACGGTTTCAGCGCTTGAGATGGTACGATCGGAGCCAAAGGCAGCGTGATTTGAGATTGAGCATTTACCATAGGAGTTTGTAAAACATTTACTAACGCCTTTGTCCCGGCTAATGTGCCCCCGTCAAAGTCCTGCTGTTTAAATCGGGGCGTAATTTCGGTTTCAATAATGCCCACTGCTTTAGCATCCGGCAAAATGCTTTGAATGCCAGAACCTGTTTCAATTTGAACGCGGCGTTCCCCCGAAGAAATCAACAATAAAACTCCGTTATTTTTACCTTTCTTGCCAATACCCCAAAAGTTAAATAGTTCTGTAGCAAATGCTTTTGGTGTCGCCGATGGTTTAGTACCAGTCACTGTCACAACAGCGATTTCTGAGCCGTTTTTCGCCTCTAAATCCGAAATCATTTGATTGAGCTGAATTTCGGTGCTGTTGCTGAGAATGTTTGCCTTGTCCGTTACCCAAGTGTTATTTACTTGACGGGGATTCGGTACTTCTTGTACTGTTATAGCTTGGCTCGTTACGGGAAATGCAATTGCCGAAAAGCATAGCAAACTGATCCAGATTATTTGTTTATTGCTAAATTGTAACTGCATCGCTTCAGTCTCCTGAATAACTGCTAGTCTGAAATTGACATATATCTGTCCGCCTAATTACCATTAAATAACCAGCTCGCTGTGATGTCAATTCAGATTATTCAGAAGTTGGATTCATAAAAATCATAATTTTAGGTGCGCCGTGGGTACCCTACATTTATACTCTTGCACGCACGGGTGGCGAAAAACCGGGTTTTTTACCAAAATAATTGCTGAAAACAGTCAATCTCGGTTCAAAAACCCGGTTTCTTAGTGGGCGAGTGCAAGTGTGAACTAATTTAGATATTTTTAAGGAGAGGGAACCGGTGGCAGAAAATTGCTGCTGCCTTTATAACCGGATAAAATAGCCAGTTTTTCCAAAGATTGCCGCCCCGTGTAATATTTCCCCCGAATTTCCCAAGTGGGATAAGCTTTAATATTGGCAGCTTTGCACAAATCCGGTTGAGCATCTTTGCCTCTGGGATCGCACTCAATGTAAGTAATTGCGGTAAATGCTTCTTTGCCGAAAAGTTCTTGTTGCGTGTGACAGTGAGGACACCAGTAAGCACCGTACATTCTAGCTTTGATGGTCTGCAAATGGGTTGCTAAAGCTATTTGTTCCGGCACGGATTCGCTGCGAATAGGTGGCGCTTCTTGTTCGGTAACAGGCTGTGCGAAAGGGGGAGGAGGAGGGAGGGTTTGTGCTAATTTTTGAGTGGATTTGTTGCTAAAACTGAACTGTGCAATTCTTCCGTCTGCTTTGGTAGTGACGAAAATCCCCAAAGTCAGGAAAAGTGCGATCGCACCAAAGTTGAATTTGCTTACTCTCATCTTGGATGTCATCTTGAATTTACTAGGATTTCGCGAGCTTGATTCATAGCCTCTACAGGATTGTTTACCACAAAAATGTTAAATTGTGCTAAACGTTTAAAAAAAAGTTGACTTTCGGCGCTGTGATTTAACAATATAACTTGTTTGTTAGCTTTCAGAGCGAGGGCGATTTCCGAAGCAGTGCCCGTCCCCATACCGCAGGCAATTATTACATCTGAAGAAAGAACGTTAATGTTATTTCTGGCGTTTCCCATATCGGTGACAATGGCAATATCTACAGATTCAGAAATGCCGCGAGTGTCATTTCCCGGAAGGATGCCGACTGTTAAACCGTTAGCTGATTTTGCTCCTTTGTTAGCGGCATCCATGACGCCGACATTTCTGCCACCAGTTAGCAATATCCACCCTGCTTCGGCGATGAGTTGTCCGAGTTGATAGGCGTTTTCTAAGTCGGTGGATGTGGCACTCTCGCCAGGGCCCATGATGCCAATGATGATTTTTTTCATAGTTTTGGAGTGAATATGGTGTTATTAATACTTGCTAGTTTTTTGGCACTATCTACGAATGTATGTTATCATATAAATAGTGGTGACTATAAACAGTTTGTGAGCCAAATAACTTCAGGGAGTTTCCTAGTATTTTTACAATATATGCTGATTTAACATTAAGAAGTGAGAGATAACATGAGTGTCGCCCCAAACCAGGAAACAAAGCTGATGGAAAAAATCCGTACTTTACCGCCCGATAAAATTACGGTATTAGAAGATTTTATCGATTTCCTTTCAACGCGAAGTGAAGATCGTCGGCTCGTTTATACTGCAACTAAACTCTCAGAAGCAGCTTTTGCTAAAATTTGGGATAACCCAGAGGACGCGGAGTATGATGAGTTATAATTTTGGTGATGTGGTTTTAGTTCCGTTTCCTTTTACCGATCAAACTACCAATAAAAAACGTCCAGCAGTTGTTATTAGTTGGGAGCATCCCGCTTTTTAACTAAGCAGAAATACCGAGCTTGATGTCGTTGTTTAAATATGCACATCTCAGTCTTAAAATTTGAGGCACATTTTTTTCGTTCCACTGTGCACCTACAATCTTAATTCTTGCTCCAATCTGTTTAATTAAAGACTCTACAGCTCCCGAACCAATATCAATACCCTGCTGTTGATAATTCTGGTAATCTGGGATTCTTGACTGATGTTTTCGGAGATAATTCTGGAAATTTTTACTTTCTTTAGCTCTAACTCCTATAAACTCAGCTATAGCTTCAACTGTTGCTCCTTGCCACAGTTGGTTCTTCGCTCTCCTCAGTCGTTTGAGCGAACCTCCTACTCTATGTAGGGCTTGCTGAATAATTGAGCGCTTTTTGGCGATCGGGAGTGATCGATTATTCAACCAGAGTTAAAGATGAGTTTTTCCGGCCTCATTTTGAGTGAAATATAAGCGCAAATTATGTTAAGCCCAAAAACAGGCATTGTTTGCCCCGAACCGCTTAAAAACACACAAAAAACCCGGCGCCACCAGGTAGAAAGGTTCATTACTAAAAAAGTGATAGCAATAGCTGTACCAGAGGTATTCTCAAATTTTGTCATTACCAGATTCAGGCTAAACCTTCGTTTACGCAAGCCCCAAATTTTCCCTCAATTGCCTGACGAATCTTCTCATCTTCCTTAGCTTGCTTCTTTTTTTCTTTACTCACATTTGCTGGAGGTCTTCCTAGGGGGGGTCCACTGATTCTAATGCCTTTTTCTTTACACCAAGCTCGGTTCTCTCTTGTACGGTAAATGCGATCGGCATGAACGGACTCTGGATAATATCCTGTGAAGCTATAATAAGCTTCTACTTGTGCTTTCAAGTCTCCTGATTCGTTGAAATTATCCCAACTTATTCGGTCTAAGAATACATATCCTTCAAAACAGCTCGCTGATAGTTTAGCTCCAAACTCTACATTTTTCCCTGCTTTTCCTCTGACTATAGGACGAATATGGGGTTGACTTAAACTTACTATTCTATCTTCTATCTCTGTTTTTTATTTTCAAATAGCCAGAGCTGTTGGCGATAGACTTATGTGAGGACTAGCAAGGTTTTATATTGCTTTTTGTTCAAAGCTTCTAGAGTCGCAGCCGCATCAATTAGCTGTTCAATATGAGCTAAGTTTCTTTTGATGTATTGAAGTTGTTTTTTAATTGCCTGTCTTCTTTTGTTGCGGCTGGGTCGTTTTTGTTTGGCTACTGCTAAGTAGTCTTTTCTTGCTAGATTACGGTAGGTTCTTGGTTTTTTAGGGATTTTTTCTTTGATTTGTTTATACAGGATGTCTAGGATTTTTTCTGTATGAACTCGGGTTCTGTTTAATAGTCCTAAGTCGGTCGGATAGGTAATGTCGGCGGGAGCGCAGGTTGCATCTACGATTAGTTTACCGCGATTGGTTGACTCATTTTTGGCGTCCGAATCCTTTTTTTTTCGGGTTGGATTGGGGTAATTTCTCGCATTTTTTCGACCCTGCGTTCGTTCACTTTATTAATTAGGGTGGAACTAATTCTTTGGCGAAAGTGCACTAATAAAGATGGGTCAAATGCGAGTTCGTTGCTGTAGCTTGATTGACCGATGAAGTATTGTAGATAGGGGTTTTCCCGGATCTGTTCTACTGTTTCCCGATCGCTAATTCCTAATTTTTCTTTAATAATTAATGCCCCCAATGCCATCCGAAATGATTTGGCTGGTGCCCCCTTTTGGGTGGGAAAGTTTTGGGCATATTCTGACTCAAATTCTGACCACGGAATTAGTTGAGCCATTTTTACCCAACGGTTTTCAGCAGACAACCTTCCTCCGAAGGGCAGTTCAAACTCGGATGAGGGGCTTGGGGCAAGCTCAGCTTTTCTGTACACGATCGCAGGTGGTGATGCATGGGTTTTGCCTATTTTACCTGTTTATCACGGCGACTTTACTCTCGATCCCGCGATCGTATAACCGCGCCGTGTAACCTTTCTGCACTTATCCAGCAAGCCCTAGCCTAGAGTCGAAGAGAAATCCCGAAAAAAGAACAGCGTTTAAAATAAAAATAGCCGAATATTTAAAAATAGAAAAAGAATCGCCAGAACTGGTGCATCTCAGTTTGGCAAATACATCAAATTGAAAGTTGACCGTTGAGATAAGCACAGTGAAGAGAAAGGATAGAGGGAACGCTCTCAATTTTCCATTGCGCTCCTGATATTTTCACCCAGAACCCAATTCGTTTAATAATTGATTCAACTGTTCCCGAACCAATCGAACTTATGGACTCTTCTTTATAGTATTGGTAGTTGACTATTCGGCAGCGATGGGTCTCTAAATAGTTACGTTAACTCTAAATAAACGTCGCTTTTATCAACAAGGTATGCGGGCTGCAACCCTGATTCGGTCTATCTCCTAGGCCTCTTTGTCACCCCCCCCATGTGTTTGTCCCCATACTCTCCTGATTTTAATCCAATTGAATTATGGTGGTCGCAACTCAAATCTTTATTGATCCAGTTTTCACCAACCACCACTAAAATGGTTGACACCATAATTGCTGTGGCTCTTGACTTAATTAATCCGAAACATCTTAAAAACTGGTTTACTAATTGCTGCTACTGTACCTCATACATCCGGAAGTGCTGTATCTCCAACACACTCAGGGAATAGAGCGAGTGATGAACTCCTATCGCTCTCGTATCGCATCCAACCCCGACGACATCCAATTTTACCATCTGGCATTGACAATTAAGCCAGATAATGAGAAGATCAGCAATTTTCAGCTAGGTAATGCGTTAGTTCGACAAAATCGCTTTGATGATGCTCAAGCCTCTTACCAAAGCGCACTCCAATATCACGGAGTGATATGAGCAACCGTACAGAAAGTTATGCTAAGGCTGAAACGATATGGTAAGCTTAAGCTTACTCGCTAAATAAATCTTTCACAACTACAGGAGGGCATATGCCTTTATCTTCGGAAACGCAAAATTCTCATTCGGACAAAACCACCCTAATCAATACTCTATTAACACTTTATAAGTTCGTCAAGCTTGCTTCCCGTCTTCGTCCAGGGGAATATAATTATAATTATGATTATATTCCCAGCCTCGCTATGACGAGTTCGCCTTCATTGCCTGTCATTAATCTCAACATACCAATCCAAGAGCTACCCAGTAAAGAATGGGTAATGCTGGTTGTCCAAAAAATAACAACTTTAAATGCTAATAAAGCCCGGAAATTTGACAACGGCATCCCATCTTTTAGTGTGGGAAATAGCACAGAAGAAAGTTCATCCATTGATGAAAATGTGCAAGTATTAAAAGATACCGAACATGAAATCAAAACCGCTGATAGTAAAGAAGATTGGACAAATATTGCTTGGAAAATAGCCTCGGCTGCCAAACAAATTACGCAAGAGGTTTCTCCTGCGGGAGTATCTTTCAGCGTAGGTGGTAGTGAATCGGCCGAAAGTTCTGAAATTGATGAGCAGCTTAGAGAGATAGATGAGCAATTTGCTAATGCCTACCAATCTAGTGAAACTTCAGATGCATTAGACTTTAGTGTTGGCTCAGACTTGGAAGATACGTCAGGAGAATCGCTGGATTTAGCCTTCAAGGAAATTATTAAAGAAAACATAAAATTGTTGGACTTAGAAAGTGAGCAAAGTTCAAATGTAGATTTTTCTACAGGAGGATTTCAAGATTTTCCCAGCCTGGACGATTACAATAGATTATTTGTAGATATCCGCTTACCCCAGATTAGCCAAAGGTTTCAAGAAGATTTAATTTTTGCCTATATGCGAGTTGCGGGGCCAAACCCACTTATGCTCCAGCAGCTATCAGAACAAAATAAACCTTTGCAGATTACCAACGAAAAATATCAGCAAATAATCGAAAAGTTTGAGTTTTCCGACTCCCTTGAAGCCGCTCTGCAAGAAGGCCGACTTTATCAAGCTGATTATTCCATGTTAAAAAACATGGCACAGGGGAGTTTTCCCAACAACGTCAAAAAATACCCTTGTGCGCCTTTAGCATTATTTGCGGTTCCCCCAGTTAGTAGTTCATCTCGCTCTCTAATACCAGTAGCTATTCAATGCCAGCAACCTTCTGTAAGTGAAAATCCACCAGTATTTACGCCGCTAGATGGCGACAACTGGATGGTAGCTAAAACCATTGTTCAAATGGCGGATAGCAACTACCACGAATTAGTTAGTCATTTAGGTCGCACTCATTTATTTATCGAACCTTTTGTACTAGCTACTAAGCGGAAATTGCCAGCAAATCACAAATTAATAATTTTGCTAGATCCTCACTTTGAAGGAACTATATTAATCAATTATGGGGCTCATAAAACCTTAATTGCTAATGGAGGAAAAGTAGATGAGCTTCTAGCTAGCACTATTGAGGACGATCGAGTTCTTGCGGTTGAAGGAGCAAAAAGCTATCTGCACAACTTCAATGATGTAATGTTTCCCAAAACCTTGACAAGTCACGGTGTCGGCGAAAGCGCTCAGTTACCCGATTATCCTTATCGAGATGATGGACGGCTGATTTGGGATGCTATTAATACTTGGGTTCGTGCTTATTTAAGCATTTACTACACTAGCGACCAACAACTACTCGAAGATAAAGCTTTACAAAATTGGGCACAGGAATTAGTTTCCGACCAAGGGGGTCGCTTAAAGAATTTTGGAGAAGATGCTTCAGGTGCGATTAAAACACTCAATTATTTAATTGATGCTGTCTCTAGTATCATTTTTACTGCAAGTGCTCAGCACGCGGCAGTAAATTTCCCTCAATCAGAATTAATGAGCTATACGCCGGCTTTTCCTTTTGCCATCTACTCCCCAGCACCGACAAGTTCTGAGAAACAAGGGAACTTTATGAGTATGCTACCTTCCCTAGACCGCTCCCAAACCCAAATTGGGGTAGATTATTTACTTGGTTCGGTATATTACACGCAGCTAGGTCAATACAACAAAGGACACTTTAAAGATGCCAAAGTCATGTCATATTTGGGCGCGTTTCAAAATCAGCTAAGAGATATTGAAATGGAGATTAGCAAGAGAAACCGTTCCCGACTCATGCCTTACAAATTCTTGCTACCTTCTCAAATTCCCCAAAGTATCAATATTTAGTTCTACTTTATTGATTCAGGCAGCGCAACCAAAAGTAGATAGCTGCCTGATAACATAGGCCCAGAAGTAGAAACAAAACGCCACCCTCAGAAACCAGGTTCCTTTACCCAACCGTTCAGTCAGTTTTTCTTAAATGAGTAAATGCCATGCCAATTGAAAAAGTACCTAATACTTCCTTGAATTACTATCTGATTGCCTTTGATAAGGATGGCAACGAACGCGATGAAGCTGATGGGAAGAAACTGAGCGAACAAATCTTCTGTGCACTAGCGAATGAGCCAATCACAGATGTATTCCTTATGAGCCACGGGTGGATGGGCGACATCCCCGCAGCGCGACAGCAGTACAACGACTGGATTGGCGCAATGGCTAAACAAACAGCCGATATTGAAAAAATCAAACAGGTGCGATCGGGATTTCGTCCCTTAATGATTGGCCTGCACTGGCCGAGCAAGCCTTGGGGTGATGAAGAGTTGACAAATTCTTCGGTGTCCTTTGACGTGAACGACGAAGATCCAGTTGAGGGGTTAGTAGATGAATATGCCGATCGCATTGCTAACACTGAAGCAGCACGGCAAGCCCTGCAAACAATTCTCCGGGCGGCGAGCGAAGACAACACACTTGATAGCTTGCCACCAGAGGTACTCAACGCCTACCAAGTGTTGAACCAAGAGGCTGACTTGGGTAGCGAAGGTGAAGGTGCGGCACCGGGTTCGGATTGGGAAGGTTTCGATCCAGAAGCCATCTATGAAGCGAGTATAGATGAACCAGTAAGTTTCAGCACCGACAGCAGCTCAGTCTGGGATAAGGTTTTGAACCCCCTGCGGGTACTGTCTTATTGGAAAATGAAAGAACGCGCTCGCAAAATCGGTGAAAACACTGGTTTCAACTTGTTAAAAACACTGCAAGAGAACGCTGCTGAAACGGTGCGATTCCACCTGATGGGTCACAGTTTCGGATGCGTTGTTGTCTCTTCCATGCTCAACGGTCCGCAAGGGAAGGGTACGTTAGTCCGCCCAGTGAATTCTCTGGCGTTGGTACAAGGCGCTGTATCGCTCTGGTCTTATTGTTCAAAGATTTCATACGAACGCGATCGCCCCGGTTACTTTAATACAATCATCGCTCAAGGTAAAGTCGCAGGTGCGATCGTTACAACTCACTCGCAGTTCGACTATGCAGTCGGCCGGATGTACCCCCTAGCTGGAAAGACTGCCTTTAGTAGTGTGGACTTTGCCCCCGGTCAGTTGCCTAAATATGGCGGAATTGGCAGCTTTGGTCTAGGGGGAGACGACCTGGCAGCGGAAAACACAAATATGCTCCCCTGGAATGCCTCTTATGATTTTAAACCGGGCAAAATCTACAACCTGGAAAGCAGCAAATTTATTTGTGATGTGAACCAGGGAGGGCCAATAATGGGTGCCCATTGCGACATTGCCAAGCCGGAAGTCGCCCATGCTGTGTGGTCGGCAGCTTATGCCAGTTAACCGCCAGAGTTAGACCCATTTTTTTGCCTTTGAGAACGGATAGAAACTCAGAAAGCCCCTGTTAAAAAAGCTTGTGGGGTTTCTATCTGATTCACTCAAAACTCAAATTGTGATTATTCGCCCAACCAACCAGGAACCAAAAATATGAACGAAGAAGACTTGCTATTTTTCAATGGGATTAATGGCGCCAGCGGTGATTATTTGCTACCGCCATTGAGCGCCGAGCAAGTATCTAAGATTGCCCAAGGCGAAGAATTCGATCCAGACAATCTAGAAGATATCCAGCTAAAAAAGCGGCAAAAAGAAGAGCCTGACTTTGCTCCTATAGAGGGAGTAGACCCCAAAAACCTAGCACAAACAGGTTGGGGGGTAATCTTCGCTTACGATGCCGATCCGGCAATTCGAGAGGCGCTCAGCGAGCTATTAGACCATCGCAAAAAGCAAGCCACTCAACAGCACGAGCATTACTATAAGGAATACAAAGGTCCCCAAGGCTATCGTTACGACAAGGCAAAAAATCAGTACGAGTCAAAAAAGAATTTCTTGGCACGTCAGGGAGTATCTTCAGGTCCTGCCGATCCGGACAAAATGCCCTACTACCTGCTGATTGTTGGAGATCCAGTAACAATTCCCTATCGCTTTCAGTCCCAGCTCAGCGTTCAGTACGCAGTGGGTCGGATTTACTTTGATACGCTACAGGAATACGCGCAGTACGCTCACAGTGTAGTAGAAGCTGAAACTGGCAATTTATCCCTATCCCCTAGCGCGGCCTTTTTCGGTGTGTGCAACCCAGGAGACGCTGCCACTAATCTCAGCACTCAAGACCTCATTCAGCCGTTATCTGAATGGGTTGCCGAGAAACATTCCGACTGGGATGTGAAAACGATTCTCAAAGAAGAAGCAACCAAAGCCCGCTTGGGGCAATTGCTAGGAGGCAGTGAAACACCTAGTTTGCTTTTCACTGCCAGTCATGGCATGGGCTTTCCCAATGGCGATCCGCGTCAGTTGCCCCACCAAGGCGCACTGCTGTGCCAAGACTGGCCCGGTCGCGAATGGGGACGAAAGCCGATCCCGGAAGATTTTTACTTTTCTGGGGACGATATTGGCGAACAAGCGCGGCTTTTAGGAATGATTGCTTTTCACTTTGCCTGCTATGGTGCTGGCTGTCCCCAAAAGGATGAATTCGACGGTCACTCTAAATTTCTTTCCGAACGACCGGATATTGCGCCGTATCCCTTTCTTGCCCGCTTGCCGCAGAAACTCCTGAGTCATGCCAAGGGAGGTGCCCTCGCTGTCATTGGTCATGTCGATCGAGCTTGGGGTTGTTCTTTCTCTAGTTCAGATATTCGCGGTTCAAGTGCGGAGAAACGGCAGATAGCAGTTTTTCAGAGTAGCGTGAAGCGTCTGCTGGAAGGGCATCCAGTAGGATCGGCAGTGGAGTATTTTGATGAGCGCTATGCCGAAATTTCCTCCGACCTCAGCTCTGAGCTAGAAGAGATTAAGTTTGGTGCGGTTCCCAATAATCAGAGTTTGGCTGGGATGTGGACGGCTAACAATGACGCCCGCAACTATGCGATTATTGGCGATCCAGCAGTCCGGCTAGTGGTCAGTTATAGTAAAGATGCCAGCGCCCGCCCTACGATTGAAACTGTGCATTTGCCTTCTAATCTGGCACAGGGGTTGGCTCAGGAAACTCAAGAGCAAGTTGCTGGTGAAAGTGGCCTCAAGCAGGCTCAGACACAGCTTATAGCATCACTAGAGCAATTTGTCAATACTGCTCAAAAGGCTTCAATTGACAGCCCCGAAAGCTTGCAAACGGCAACGTCAATAGCTACCAATCTGTTGAATGTGTTGAAGGCATTGAGTTAACTGGGCGATCGCACCTAAGTGAACGGCTGCCGGGAGTTTTCCCGTGCAGCTTTCAGGTTGCTAGGGAGCGATCGTAACAGAAGACTTGTGTCCTCGTTTCGGTCTGACGCTCACTACTTTTTTGGTGAACTACTAGGAGGGCTAATATCCTTACAAAGATTGCGATCGGTATCAGTGAGGTCGGCATCAGGGTTCTTCAGATAGTCGCGCACCCAATCGCAGTTCATTGCTAGGAGTTCATCCATTCCTCCGATTTTCCACAGGCGGGCGGTGCCGTCTTTTCCACCAGTGGCTAGGAGCTTGCCATCTGCACTGAACTCCGCACTCATAACCGTACCTTGATGCCCTTTGAGAACAGCCAACTGCTTGCCAGACGTGTTCCACAGGCGGGCGGTGCCGTCTTCTCCACCAGTGGCTAGGAGCTTACCATCTGCACTGAACTCCGCACTCATAACCATACCTTGATGCCCTTTGAGAACAGCCAACTGCTTGCCAGACGTGTTCCACAGGCGGGCGGTGCCGTCTTCTCCACCA
>NZ_JAUBUC010000098.1:16575-16951 GCF_036705285.1 Microcoleus sp. B4-C1
GTGACTATGAGCTTCCCATCCGGACTAAAGTTACCCGTGACTAAGCCTTGATGCCCTTTGAGGACAGCCAACTGCTTGCCAGGGGTGTCCCACAGGCGGGCGGTGCCGTCTTCTCCACCAGTGACTATGAGCTTCCCATCCGGACTAAAGCCACCCGTGACTAAGCCTTGATGCCCTTTGAGAACGGCCAACTGCTTGCCAGATGTGTCCCACAGGCGGGCGGTGCCGTCTACTCCACCAGTGACTATGAGCTTGCCATCCGGACTAAAGTTACCCGTGACTAAGCCTTGATGCCCTTCGAGAACGGCCAACTGCTTGCCAGATGTGTCCCACAGGCGGGCGGTGCCGTCTACTCCACCAGTGACTATGAGCTTGC
>NZ_JAUBUC010000098.1:17051-23346 GCF_036705285.1 Microcoleus sp. B4-C1
CATCCGGACTAAAGTTCGCACCCGTGACTAAGCCTTGATGCCTTTCGAGAACGGCCAACTGCTTGCCAGTAGTGTCCCACAGGCGGGCGGTACCGTCTTCTCCAGCAGTGACTATGAGCTTGCCATCCAGGCTGAACTGTGCATTAGATACATTACCTTGATGCCCTTTGAGGATATGCAACTGCTTGCCAGAGGTGTCCCACAGGCGGGCGGTACCGTCTTCTCCAGCAGTGACTAGGAGCTTGCCATCCCCGCTGAACTGTGCATCAGATACATTACGTTTATGCCCTTTGAGAATGACAAACTGCTTGCCAGTAGTGTCCCACAGACGGACGCTGTCCTCATTTCCAGCAGTGACTAAAAGCTTGCCATCCGGACTCATGGCGATCTTGTCGGCACCTTGAGATATTTTGAGGACGAACAACTCGTTGCCAGACCTCTCCCACAGGCGGACGGCGTCATCTATTCCTACAGTGACTAGGAGCTTGCCATCTGGGCTGAACGCCACATTATTGATATCACCTTGATGCCCTTGGAGAGGCAACGGCTCGCCTTTAGTGTCCCGCAGGTTGGCAGTGTCCCACAGGTTGGCGATGTTGTCTTGCCCACCGCTGACGAAAAGCTTGCCATCCGGACTGAACGCCACGCTATTGACATTACCTTGATGCGATTTGCGGACGGTCAACGGCTTGCCAGATGTGTCCCACACACCGGCGGTGCCGTTTTCTCCTGCAGTGACTAAAAGCTTGCCATCCGGACTGAATGCCACGTTATTAATATCACCTTGAGTCGCTTTGAGGAGAGGTAACTGCTTACCAGACCTGTTCCACAAGCGGACAGTGTCGTCTTTTCCTACAGTGACTATGAGCTTGCCATCCGGGCTGAACATGGCGCTCTTGACATCGTCTTTATGCCCTTTGAGAACAGCCAACTGCTTGCCGGAAGTGTCCCACAGACGGGCAGTGCCGTCTTTTCCAGCAGTGACTAGCTGCTTGCCATCAGGACTGAACGCCACGCTATTGACCTGACCGTTATGCCCTTTGAGGAGAGCCAACTGCTTGCCAGACGTTTCCCACAGACGGGCGGTGCCGTCTTCTCCAGCAGTGACTAGCTGCTTGCTATTCGTCGGGCTGAACGCCATGCTATTGATCCTTTCTTGATTCGTTGGGAAATCAGCCAACTTCTTCTTGCCAGAGATGTCCCACAGGACGATAGTTGACACCGGGCGGAATAGGCTTTCAGTTCCACTGGTAGCTAGAGTTTTGCCATCCGGGCTGAAAGCGATATTATAAACTTCCTTTTGATTGCTTTCTAAACGGTTAACTTCCTGCCCTGTATAAATTGTCTCTGACAGCTTGCCCAGCACTTGAGCCTTTAACCCCTCCGGCAAAAGTGCTTGCCAGAACGACTGCTTGAGTGCTTTTGCAGCCCGTAAACTTCCTATCCGTGCATCCAGTGTCTGATTAGAGGCCAAGCGGGCTTCAGCGGATTCTAGAAAAGCCTGAATCTGCTCGATTTCTGATTCCCTCCACTTAATTCCAGCAACAATGGCAAATCCACCCAAGACAAAAGCAGCGCTCACAGCCGCCATGAGTTGACGCTTTCTGCGCTGTTCCTCAAGCTTGAGTCGTCGCTGGCGCAACTGAACACAAGCCAAAACATATTCCGCCTCAAGTTGATTGAGATGCACAAATTTGGGGTGCTTCCACAACACCTCTGCATCTTCTAATCGTCCCCCCTGATGGATGAGATAAGTGTCTTGGCCTGGTTGCTCTTGGTGCTGCTGCCACTCCTCTGCTGCCTGATTAATGGTTTCTCGCAATAGCAAGTCATTGCGGTTCTGATTCAACCAATTTTGTAACGTTGGCCAGTAGCGGATTAAAGCTTCATGGGCGACTTCGACTTCTTCCTTCCCCGTAGCTTCGTTGCGACTGGTAACTACAAGTCGCACGCCTTCCCCTGCCAACTGCTGCACCAACTTCCTTGTCACTGCTAGATCGTCGCCTGTGGGCACCAAATCCTCTAACTCGACTCGCCGGCGGGTGTCCCGTCGCTTCTGGCCTGGTACGGCACTGGCATCCAAGCGGGTTAAGCGCAAGAAGATATTCTGGACTTGTTCTTGCTCAGCAACTGACAAGCTATTGTAGAAATCATCGGCAGTCTTAGCTATTGCCTTTTGGACTCCACCGATCGCTTGGTACTCCTCATCGCACAGCCACCGTCCCCGCCGTCGCTTCCACAGTTCCTGCAAGGCATATTGCAGCAGCGGCA
This sequence comes from Microcoleus sp. B4-C1, assembly GCF_036705285.1. Lineage (NCBI taxonomy): Bacteria > Bacillati > Cyanobacteriota > Cyanophyceae > Oscillatoriales > Microcoleaceae > Microcoleus > Microcoleus sp. B4-C1. Next base: position 19,323 of record NZ_JAUBUC010000098.1, read on the forward strand.
TCGCCCCAGGTTCCCCCTGCACATCATTGAGAATCGAGTGACTCAAGCCAGCTTCAAAGCGCAGTCCCCCCCTGTCTGCCTGCATCTTCATTGCTGTAATCAGTTCCGCAGGTTCCATCGGCCCAACCAATTTTTGTCGGGTTTCAATCCGCTTTCTCAGTTCGGGGTAAAAGGTACACTCTCCCAAAAAGTCTGCGCGCATTGTAATTACGACTTTCCGCCGATCGGCAAAGTTTAATAACTTTTCAATAAATTCGATCCGCTCGGCTTTATCTTCACAGAGAGTGAATACTTCTTCAAATTGGTCTACCACTAATATTGAATGATGCTCTGATACCTTCAATAATCTTTCTAATCGTCTTTTTAGTTGCCTCAGCGGCTCCTTTCCAGGTGTCATGTAAGCCCACTGAAAGCTTAGCTCCTCTTCTTTAAGCTTAGGAATTAGCCCAGCTAGCACTACGGATGATTTGCCGCTACCCGAAGTGCCGATAACGGCTAAAAAATTATCCTTCGCCAATTCCTTTTGTAAATCTCTAATCAGTTCATCGCGCCCAAAGAAGAACTTGTGGTATTTTTTATCACCGAAGGAAGACAGTCCAGGGAACGGGCACTCAGCCTTGTATTCTGGTGGTTGCTTACCCAAGGCTGCCAGAGCGTCGAAACTGAGTTCGATTACTTGATCGCACAGGTTATCGATCTCTACTATTGCCTGCTGGCGCTGTTCACGCGCTGTGCGTGACTCGGCTCCTTGGGTATCTTTGAGGATCTCTACCTGCGTTTTAAACCTCTGCTTGAGTACCGAAGCATTAGGGGCGCGTTCTACGAGGAGTTTGCTCAGCTTTTCAATACCATACTCGATTTCCTCGTCGGTTAAATCTCGATTGTCAAGACGATCGCTAAATAAGGGACGCCCACCCAAGCGACTAAACAAAGCCGGGACAGCAATATCGTGGCGTTTTCCCAATCCGGCGGTTGCCTCTTGTAGCGCCGTATCTACCTCTCCGGACTCTCTGAGTCGTCGGTAAAAGTTCTGTCCTAGAGCTAAGCCTGTCTCTACGCTCACCTTGCGAGTCATCGCTACTACAGCAGGCATCCCCAAATTTCTTACCAATCTTTGACCTAATCCACCTAATCCTGCTTCTGCTCTGGGGTCGGCACTTTCGCAAGTGCACAGGAAGGTAAAGTGAGGTAAGCTCCTCTGATGATTACCGATGTTCTTGAGCTCTGCCAGAAAATCTTCTCCCGTAACTGGCTGAACTTGGTTATCTGCTTTTGCCCAGTACAGAACTGTTTCTCCGTTATCCAGCAGCTTGCCGTGGGCGACAAAGTGCAGCAAGGTGTATGGTTTCTTGGCGTTAGTCAGTTGCTTAGACAGTTCTTGTAGGGTTGGGGGCCCGATCGCACCTGCGACATCATTTGCCAAAATTTCGTAAGGAATTTCACCAAGCGCTTCCTTGACTCCAGATAAAACAGCTTCAACGTCAAAAGGTGCTAATTGAAACTTGCCTATATTAGAGGGACTCGCTACCAGCACCAGTGCCCGCAAGTCACGCCGTCCAATGGGGGGAAAGCGCCGATCGATAATAGTAGGAATGTACAAGGAAAAGGGAACGCGCTGGTTGCGGGCTAAAAGATGCCACTCTCCATCGGCATCAATCGGAGCGCACAACCTTTCCCAATGCAAGGTTTTGATAGGGTCATTGTCAGCCGCTTCAATTGACAGCAAAATTCGTAACAGGGAGTCCTGACTACTCTTGGATAGGGCACGAACAAAGGTGTCGTATACAGCCCCTCGAAACAAAGCTTTGCCTAGTAGAGTGCCGTATTCCCTCTCGTTTTCTTGCTGTTGAGTGAGTTTGTTCAAGTCATCCTGACTTAGCTGGAGAGTCTCTTTTGAATGGATGGTTAGTCCGTCCGGTTGCTTACACCTGACAACAATGGGCCAGCTACTATCGCCTGATTTGCTCTGGATGGTAATCTCAAACTCAAAGACGTTCATGCGTCATGTCCTCTCATTATTTCTCGCTCTTTATATGGTCAGATAACCAATACTATGTCGTTATTAACACTAATTATAACCTACAGCACTTCCGGATGTTATGAGGTACAGTAGCAGCAATTAGTAAACCAGTTTTTAAGATGTTTCGGATTAATTAAGTCAAGACCCACAGCAATTATGGTGTCAACCATTTTAGTGGTGGTTGGTGAAAACTGGATCAATAAAGATTTGAGTTGCGACCACCATAATTTAATTGGATTAAAATCAGGAGAGTATGGGGACAAACACAAGATAGAAGCACCAGGGTAAGAGCATCTCATACCATTTTTTTAAAGATGTGATAGACTTGTGTGAAAAGTAAAGGAGAGAATTACAATGTCTGGTCCTCCTCATATAAAGATTACCGAATCTGGAGAAAATTTGCGAGAAATACTCAAAAAACAAAAAAGAATCCTAGCTTATAATAAAGTCCAAATGCTTTATTTATTTCAGTCAAAACAAGTAGAAACTGTGCGGGAAGTATCAGCAGTTTTAGGTAAAAGTGAGGCAACGATTCATCGCTGGCTCTCCCAATATAGAAAGGGCGGTCTGGAAAATTTGTTAAAAAATAGGCAGGTTTTCGGTCGCCCAAAAAAGTTCTCAGTTGAAATAGCAGCGACCTTGCAACAAGAGTTGAGAGACCCCGAAGGATTTAAGAGTTATAAAGAAGTTCATCTTTGGCTATGGTTGATTAAAGGAATAGCCAGTAGTTACTCGGCTGTATATTCTTTAGTTAGAGGAGTATTAAAAAGTAAATTAAAAATTCCCAGACCTCGCAGTATTTCTCAGAAATCTACGGCAATTAATGAATGCAAGAATAACTTGCATCGACAGATAAAAGCTTTACTAGACAAAGCTTTACCTCAAGTAAATAAATATAAAAAAGTCACTTATTGGTGTAGTGATGAAACGCGGATAGGGCTGCATACAATAAAGTCGGCGCAAGCTGACGCTTTCCGGCGTAAAGCCCATGGGGAAGCATCAATGGAAATTTGAGTGTTTTTGGCTGTATGGGGCAGTATCAATCCCTACAGGAAAAAGTTTTTTTTGGGAGTTTTCCCATTTAGACAAAGTTTGTTTTGGAGCCTATTTACAACTTTTGTCAATACAAGATCAGTCATCAATTACACATCATTTAAGTTGATAACGCACGACTCTCATAATTTGGACTCATCTGAATTACCAGACAATGTTATTTTACTATTTCAGCCTCCCGCTTGTCCGGAAGTAAATCCGACAGAAAGAGTGTGGGAATATCTGAAAGATTTTTTAGCTTGGTCAGTGTTTAGTAATCTGGACGAACTCCGCACAAAAGTCAAGGAAATTTTGGCATCTTTCACCGATCGCGTCATTGGTTTTCTCACCGGATGGTCTTGGATTTTACATTCTTTATCTCTATCACATCTTTAAAAAAATGGTATTAACTTGGCCGAGGACTAAACGATTTTCCGAAGCCCACGCTGTCACTAAATGTAAATTTTTTTTGCCTTGATTTCGGTCATAAGACCCTCGGAGACTTTTTCCGTCAATCGGGATAACTTGGTCAACAACTGAACCGATAAATTTTTGAACCCATTGAGTTAACTTCTGTTCTAAAATTTTGGGGTCTAGTTTTTCAAAAACTCTACGAAACGTATCATGATGAGGAATGCCATTGGGTAATTCTAAAAATTGTTTGAGCCAGGTCTGTTTACTTATTCCATAATTTTCCATATCTTCCCATCCGTTACCTCCAGCTATTATCGCTAACAAAGCAATCACGCTTGATATCTTTAAGTAAGTGATGTTTAGTGCGGTCAACTCTTGGATCAGGTAGATCATCAAAATAATTCAACAAACCCCCTTCTAGTTTCTAGTGGGTGCATCTCACTTTGGCGAATGTGTCAAAAAAGAGTTAAAATGAAAAAGCTAGGACTTACGCATTGACAAAAAATATCATCTATGTAGTCTAGATAATGGCATCGTTGTGAAGGTTGGCAAAAATAT
>NZ_JAUBUC010000099.1:0-23232 GCF_036705285.1 Microcoleus sp. B4-C1
AGCCGGATGAGGCGAAAGTCTCACGTCCGGTTCTGAAGGAGAGGTAGGGGTAGAAATGCCCCTATCGACTCTAACAAAGCCAGGAAAGGAAGAGTAAAAGTTATGTCTTTTGAAATGACAAAAGGGCTGTTCAAGTACGACTTTACAGATCAGCACGCAATTTTGGGAATTCCCTTAGACGCCGAGTTTAACGACATCCGCAAGCGCTACATGAAAATCGCCCGCCGGTTGCATTCGGATACTTGCTCTTTTGAAAGCCAAGCTGATAAAGATTGGGCTAACCAATTTTTGTCAAAAGTAGTCAATCCGGCTTACAACAAATTCTCTAAGGAAAGCGATCGCAAAGAATACAGCCTGCTATTAGCAGCCATCGCCAAGCGCGTCGTTAAAGAACAGGCGAAAATGCAAATTGAAAGCGAAGCAGCCAAACAGTTAGTTACCGCTAAAGATTGGGAAGAAGCTTACAAAACAGCAGTTAGCAAACTCGCTCTCAAGCAGTACGAATCAGTTAAGGAAACGCAAGAGGCGATCGATCAAATTAGCGAACTTAACATGGTTTACCTGCTGCGAAAAGAGCGCATTGGCATTGCAACCCCGCCACCACCCCCAACCCCAATTCCCCCAACCCCAATTCCAACCCCAACCCCAAATCTACCCCCAAATCTACCCCCGGACAAAGACGACCCGCGGATCGAAGCTTATTGCCGCCGAGCTCAAGGATTTATGGACAGCAAAAATTACGCTAAAGCAAGTTTGGAGTTGAGGGAAGTCCTGAAGGGTGCCCCGAAACACAGCAAGGCTCACGCTATGTTAGCAATGTGTTACCTTGAACAAAATCAAGCCACAATGGCAAAACTTGAGATGAACAAAGCTTTGGCATCAAATCCAGAAGAACCGACGGCTTTGGAGGTTAAGAAAAAGCTGGAACAAGCTGCCGCAAAGGCAAAAAAAGGTGACGAGAAACCAGGATTTTTTGCAAGTTTGTTTGGCGGGAAGAAGAAGTGAGAAGTTGTCAGTTGTCAGTTGTAAGTTGTCAATTGTCAGTTGTCAGTTTTGAATCGTTGAAAAGATAATAAGGCGGTTTCAAGCGCCCGGTCTTCTGATCCCAAGGGTATTATTGATACCTTAATTTGTTAAAGTCGAAGGTTAGGCTTGCCGCGTTCGACTTTAACACCGTCCCCTAAAGCTAAGCTTCTGGGCCCAATCTAAAATCTAAAATCTAAAATTCCTATGACACCTTAATTTGTTAAAGTCAAATGTTAAGCTTGCCTGGTTCGACTTTAACACCGTCCATAAAGCTAAGCTTCTGGGCCCAATCTAAAATCTTCTAAAGTCTAAAATCTAAAATTGATATGGTTCACCAACCCCCATCCGGTGCAAGAGATTTATTGCCCCTTGACGTTGCTCAAAAAATTTCGATCGAACGGCGCTTACAGCAGGTTTTTCACCGCTGGGGCTACCACCGGATTATTACCTCTACTCTAGAAAGGCTGGAGACATTGATGGCTGGGGGCGCGATCGACCGATCGACCTTAATTCAACTGCAAGACGCCGAGGATGGAGAACTTGGTTTGCGGCCGGAATTGACAGCATCCATCGCCCGCGCGGCTGCGATGCGGATGGCCGGGACTCGCTGGCAGCCTCAGCGCCTCTACTACAACGCTAACGTGTTCCGCAAAGGCCCCGATACTGGCTCAGGCGGGCAACAGGAGTTCTATCAAGCTGGGGTAGAACTCCTCGGCGCGGGGGGGGCGGTTGCGGATGCGGAAGTGCTGCTGCTGCTGTCTGAGTGCTTGCAGAGCTTGGAAATTGATGAGTGGCATTTGGTTTTGGGAGAAGCGGGCTTGACTGCAACATTGCTGGAACCGTTTCCGCCAAATGTGCGCCAAAAAGTTCGGGGGGCGATCGCAAATCTCGATCGAATTGCCTTGGAAACTTTGCCGCTGTCAACCGAATTGCGAGAAAGAGCACTGCTGTTATTTGACTTGCGCGGCCGCCCAGAAGATGTGTTGCCAATTGTTGCCAAGCTGGATTTAGATTTGCCGCAGCAAGCCGCGTTAAATAATCTCAAATCTGCGATCGAATTGCTGCACCAATGTCAATCAAAAATTCCCAATCTCAAATCCCACATTCACCTCGATTTGAGTTTAATTCAAACCTTTGACTACTACACGGGAATTGTGTTTGAAGTTGTCAGCAGCAGCAAGACAGGACAGCGAGTTTTAGGACAAGGGGGACGCTACGACCAACTGTTGGGACTGTTCGATCCGCAAGGGCAAAATTCCCCCGGCATCGGGTTTTGTCTGAATATTGAAGATTTGCACCAAGTTTTGCTGACAGAGGGACAATTGCCCACCCAGACGCCTGCTAGCGACTGGTTGGTTGTGGCTCAAACTCCTGAAGCTAGTGCCGCCGCGTTTGCTTACGCTCGCAAACTCCGAGACTCTAGTCACCTAGTTCGGGTAGAAATAGATTTGGAGAGTCGGGAGACAGAGGAGGCGGCGCGGGAATTCGCGCGCGATCGACGAATTGCTCAAATTGCTTGGGTAAATGCCGAAGGATTGCCAACAATTGAAACGGTAAATTAGGCTAATTGGTAATTGGTAATTGGTTAAAAATCACCTGATATGATATTATGTATCCTGCTGATTGAGATCAGGTTTTGCCAATTACTAATTGCTAATCCCCTATCTAACTAAAATCTTTTGAGAGAACACTATGGCACACACTATTGTTACGAATATTTGCGAGGGAATTGCTGATTGCGTCGGCGCTTGTCCGGTTGCTTGCATTCACCCCGGCCCCGGCAAAAATGTCAAGGGTACTGATTGGTTTTGGATTGATTTTGATACCTGTATTGACTGCGGTATTTGTTTGCAGGTGTGTCCTGTCGAAGGTGCGATCGTTCCAGATGAGCGGCCTGAGTTACAGCAAACTCCGACTTGATTGAATTAACTCTTTTTCCCCTTTTCTTCTCTTCCTTTGTTTCCTAAGCGTCTTCGCGGTTCGTTAAATTTATATAGGAACTTTTTTTACGAACCGCAGAGGCCGCAGAGGACACAGAGAAGAAGTTGAGAAAGAACGAAAAAATCTAACGTTGAGATATCTTAAGTGCAGGTAATTAGTTATGCTACTTTTAGATCCAAAAACTCTCGTTCCAGCGACTGAACAGCGCATAATTCTATATGATGTGACTTGGAAGCAATACGAACAACTTTCCGATATGTTTGTCGATGAATTCCCCAGGATGACTTACTTGGAAGGAACGTTAGAAATTATTATGACGACTTCGCCAGAACATGAAAGGCTTAAAACAATTATTGCCCGGTTGATAGAAACTTATGCGGTTGAAAGGCTAATTAATCTCAACGGTTACGGTAGTGCTACATTTCGCCGCGAAGCTGTGAGACGGGGTGCGGAACCAGATGAGTGTTACTGCTTGGGTGCACTTGCAGAAATCCCTGATATTGCGATCGAAATTGCTCTAACTAGCGGCGGTGTTGACAAACTAGAAGTGTATCGCGGTTTGCAGGTTCCTGAAGTCTGGTTTTGGGCTAACGATCAATTTTCTCTTTACCGCCTGCGGGAGTCTGGTTATGAGTTAATTTCGAGGAGTGAATTTTTGCCTGAGTTAGACTTTTCTGTATTGAGCCAATATGTAGGATATGTTAACCAAACTGAAGCTGTTATTGCTTATAGAACTGTTTTGCAAACAGTTACAGGAACCTCAAATTAATAGACATTTCCAGAAAAGCCAGTATTGAACAGGCAAGATGCCTGTTCCACAATTTAAAAAAAGCCCATCGCACTTTACAAAAAAAACTACAATAAAATCTACAATAAAATCCTATGCAGCCGATCGCACTTTCCGACTCTCACATTTTATCCATCCGCACCCACGGCGAAAGCGCTTATCCTGAAGAATGCTGCGGTTTGTTGCTCGGTCGAGTTACTGGCGATGTTAAAACTTTAGTGGAAGTTTGGCCGACTGACAATGCTTGGAGTGCGGAAGCTGAGGAGAATTGGCCGGAAGAAAAAGGATTGACAGAAAGACGCAGATATGCTATTAAGCCCGAAGATATGTTGCGGGCGATGAAACATGGGCGCGATCGCAGTCTGGATATTATCGGTATATATCATTCTCACACGGATTGTCCCGCAGTGCCCTCAGAGTGCGATCGGGCATTGGCGTGGGCCGAATACTCTTATATCATTGTGTCCGTCCGACAAGGCTGTTGGGAAGACATCCGCAGTTGGAGTCTTGACGGAGAGGGGAACTTTCAAGCAGAGGAAATTCTCGCACAGGAACCGACTGAGATTAAGAAATAATTAGTAAAAATAACAAACAGGTAAAAATGCGAAAGATTCAGATAGGATGTAATTCAAAATCTGCGCTACACACAATATCATGCTAAATCCTAATCTGGAGGAGATCCAGCTCAACAAACAAGAATACGAACGCTACTCTCGCCACCTGATCCTGCCAGAAGTTGGATTGGATGGACAGAAGCGTCTCAAAGCTGCCAGCGTGCTCTGCATCGGTACGGGAGGCCTCGGTTCGCCGCTGCTGCTGTATTTAGCCGCAGCCGGTGTTGGCCGCATTGGGATTGTAGACTTTGATGTTGTAGACCATTCTAATTTGCAGCGGCAAGTAATTCACGGCACTTCTTGGGTTGGGAAACCGAAGATTGAGTCGGCTAAAAATCGGATTTTAGAAATTAATCCTTTTTGCCAAGTAGATTTGTACGAGACTCGCGTTAGTTCGGAAAATGCGATCGACATTGCCACTCCTTACGATATCATTATTGACGGCACGGACAATTTCCCGACTCGCTATTTGATGAACGACGTTTGCGTGCTTTTAAACAAGCCCAACGTCTACGGTTCCATCTTCCGATTTGAAGGGCAAGCAACAGTTTTCAACTACGAAGGCGGCCCGAATTATCGCGATTTGTACCCGGAACCCCCGCCTCCTGGGATGGTTCCTTCTTGTGCCGAAGGCGGTGTTTTAGGCGTTTTGTGCGGAGTTGTCGGGTCTATCCAAGCAACGGAAGCTATCAAGATTATCTTGGGTCAAGGCACTACTTTGAGCGGCCGACTGTTGCTTTACAATGCCTTAGATATGACGTTCCGCCAATTGAAACTGCGGCCTAATCCAGTGCGCCCGGTAATTGAAAAGTTAATTGATTACGAACAATTCTGCGGCATTCCTCAAGCTAAAGCGCAGGAAGCAAGTCAGCAAACGCAAATTCCTGAGATGACTGTCACGGAACTTAAGGAGTTAATCGACAGCGGCGCCAAGGATTTTGTATTGTTAGATGTTCGGAATCCCAACGAGTATCAAATTGCTCAAATTCCGGGGTCTGTTTTGGTTCCTTTACCGGATATCGAACACGGCCAAGGTGTTGAGAAAGTTAAGGAATTGTTGAACGGGCATCGCTTGATTGCACACTGCAAAATGGGCGGGCGTTCTGCGAAGGCTTTGGGCATTTTGAAGGAAGCTGGAATTGAGGGGATTAATGTTAAGGGCGGAATTACTGCTTGGAGTCAAGAAGTAGACTCGTCTGTTCCTCAATATTAAGTAGCAAAGCAGGACACGGCACCGTGCTTTTCGTCCTGTCAATTTAAGCCGAAAGCCCGCCAGTCTTCCCACTCACCCGTCAGTCCGCCAGGGACTGAAGTCCCTGGCTAATAGCGAAAGTCCTCTGAAGAGGACTAATGAGTTCTTCAGTCCTCTTCAGAGGACTTTCGCTTTGAGGCAGGGGTTTCAACCCCTGCCGGACTGTGGGTTTGACGTTAAGTTGACACGAAGCAGGACACGGCAATCCCGTGTCCCTACAAAAAACCCAGACTAACCCAACCCTTCAACTAACAAATTGCGAGCACTTTCCAACGCTTCCTGCAACTTACTTGCATCGCGTCCCCCAGCTTGCGCCAAATTCGGCCGCCCGCCGCCTTTTCCGCCGCAAATTTGAGCAATTCCCCCGATAAACTTGCCAGCTTGCAATCCTTTCTTATTGACTTCAGGACTAAAAGCTGCCACCAAACTTACCTTGTCCGGTTCAGGAATTGATGCCAAAACAACCGCAGCATTTCCTAACTTTTGCTGCAACCTTTCCGCCGCAGTTTTCAGCGCTTCTGTATCCACATCACCCAATTGAGCTACAATGATTTTGAATTCGCCGATCGCCTCCGCCGCACTCAGCAACTGGTCGGATTTCGCGATCGCCAATTCCGACTTCACAGCAGCCAAATGTTTCTGAGTATCCTTCAACTCATTCTGCAAATTAGTAATCCGGTTCGGCAATTCTTCAGGCTTCGCCTTAAATCGATCGCCCAAATCACGCACCACCTTATCCCGCACGTTCAAATAGTCCAAAACAGCTTGACCCGAAACCGCTTCAATCCTGCGAGTTCCCGCCGCTACCCCCGCTTCCGAAACAATCTTAAACAGCCCGATTTCTGCCGTATTGCTAACGTGAGTTCCCCCGCACAATTCCATCGAAACGCCGGGAAAATCGATCACCCGCACCACGTCGCCGTACTTCTCGCCAAACATCGCAGTCGCGCCTTTTTCTCTCGCAATGGCGATCGGCATTTCTGCAACGACTGCAGCGTGCGCCTCAGCAATCCAACTATTAACTAAATCCTCAATTTTATGCAACTCTTCTGGTGTGACAGCGCGCGGAGAATTGAAATCAAACCGCAATCTCTCAGACGATACCAGCGAACCAGCTTGCGAAATCGAATCGTCCACAATTTTCCGCAAAGCTGATTGTAATAAGTGAGTTGCTGTGTGGTTGGCCTGAATTCGGCGGCGACCGCTATTGTCAATTTTCGCAGTAATACTATCGCCAACTCTCAGCGTTCCCCGTTCCACCAAGCCGAAATGCACGAAGAAATCCGATTCCTTCTTGACATCATCAACTCTTACCAACAAACCATCACCATTATCTCCGCTTTTCAAATAACCTTTGTCCCCAATTTGTCCGCCGGATTCAGCATAAAACGGCGTTTGGTTCAAAACAACTTGTACCTCGGTACCGGCGGCTGCTTCCTCCACAGATTTGCCGTCAACCAAGATAACTTCCACCTCAGCTAAACTCGACAATTCAGCATAACCAACAAACTCAGTTCCCTGGATAGTTTCAGCCAACTTATCCAAAGAACCCTGCACGGTCAAATCTATTGTTTGGCGAGCATCTTTAGCACGAGTTTGCTGTTCTTTCATCGCCGCTTCAAAGCCGTCCAAATCCACAGAAATTCCCTGTTCCTCAGCAATTTCTTGAGTCAGTTCTAAGGGGAAACCGTAGGTATCGTAAAGAGTGAAAGCATCTTGACCGCTGATTTGTTGGTTGGTTTGCTGTTTTGTGCGATCGACAATTTCCTCCAGCAGCTTCTCTCCGCGTTCCAAAGTCTTGAGAAACTGCGCCTCTTCCCTTGCCAATTCCGCCTTAATTTGAGCTTCCCGCCGCCGCACGTTGGGATAAGCTGCTTCCGAAAGGGCGATCGCACTTTCAGCTACCCGCACCGTAAATTCGCCCTGAATTCCAATCAGTCGCCCGTGGCGCACCACCCGGCGAATCAACCGGCGCAAAATGTAACCCCGACCAACATTCGACGCGCGAATTTCGTCCGCAATCATGTGCACCACAGCCCGAATATGGTCGCCAATTACTTTCAGCGAAACCTTGACTTTTTCATCGCTATTGTGGTAATCAATCCCGGCAATTTCCGCCGCCGATTGAATGATCGGAAAAATCAAATCTGTTTCGTAATTATTGGGGACTTTCTGGAGGATTTGCGCCATCCGTTCCAGTCCCAAGCCAGTATCAATATTTTGATTTTGCAGCGGAGTTAAATTGCCCTCTGCATCTTTATTGTACTGCATGAAAACCAGGTTGTAGAATTCAATAAACCTGCTATCATCTTCGAGGTCAATATTGTCGCCTCTTTCTGGGTGAAAATCATAGTAAATCTCCGAGCACGGGCCGCAGGGGCCAGTCGGGCCGGATTGCCAGAAATTGTCATCTTCTCCCATGCGCTGAATCCGATCGCCCGGAATGCCAATTTCATCGCGCCAAATCGCAAAAGCTTCGTCATCTTCTCGGAAAACACTAACAACCAAATTCGACGCTGGTAAACCGAAAACTTCCGTGGAAAGTTCCCACGCCCAGGCGATCGCCTGTTTCTTGAAATAATCCCCGAAACTGAAGTTGCCCAACATCTCAAAAAACGTGTGGTGGCGGGCGGTGCGGCCGACGTTTTCGATGTCGTTGGTGCGGATGCACTTTTGAGAAGTCGTGGCGCGCGGTGATTCGGGGGTGCGCTGTCCGAGAAATATCGGCTTGAATTGTAGCATTCCGGCGATCGTCAGCAACACCGTCGGATCTTCTGGCACCAAAGAAGCACTCGGTAAGATTTTATGTCCTCGCTGGGCATAAAAGTCGAGGAATGTTTGGCGGATTTGGCTACCACTGAGAAACTTAGGAGAAATAGTCATGACAAGAACTGTTAAGAATGTAAAGATGTAGCAACAATAGAATTTATAGGACTTTTGCACTGGTGTCCAGAAACCGGGTTTTTCAACCAAAATACTTGCTTAAAATCCTCAATCTCGGTGAAAAAACCCGGTTTCTTTGTTCGGAGTGCGTGAGTGCTAACTTACATCTATTTGGATATTCATATCATTATACTTAGTAATGTAAAGACCTATCAAGTTTTGCAAATTGTGCTTTACTCCTCCGAAAGGCCATGCTAACTTAATAATAGACACCGGGACAGGAAGAGAAAGGAGGTCGCTATATTTAGAAAGAAAGTTCGAGGATATAGACATGGTGTCTCCGGTCTAGATTCCCAGGCGCAGCAGAAATTAACCGAACACAACTTGGAATAGTGGCGAACTGCCGATCGAGCAGTCAAGCCAAACCGCAGTCAAGTAAGACTTAGTTGTCGTTGCGGATTAAGAGTAAAGCTGCACAAGTTGTAAACCCTAGTAAGTAAAAGTTCTCCACCGGAAACACATCTCGTTTGTTAGAAAAAACAAAGTTCTCATATTATTGGGTCTGGTCGCTGTCGATCGGGCCCTATGAATTTTATAGGACGATCGCAGGATTCGAGGATTCGAGGGGGAGAGCTCGGCCGAGTTCGACTTTATAAGGAATGAGAATTAAATAACTTACAATGCGTGATGGTTCTTGTGGGATGGGCGTCCCGCCCGTCCAGAAAGGGCGGGCTATAAGCCCAACCCCTACTCCCCAAAAACTTGTGTAAATTATTTAATTCGCGCTCCTAAGTGCTTTCTGCTCAAAGGCAGCATCCCTCCGAGCCGATCGGCGATCGATCGGTGCAGGTTTTGAGTTATATATTATATATAATGGCACGTGGAGCGCGCCCGCCTGCTTTTTGCCGGGACTCCAGCGCTGTGGTATGAGGCACTGTCAAGATGCGATATGATTGAGGATGTCACTCAAGACCTTAAAACCTACCCCGCTGTGCTGTATAGCAGCAAAATCAACGCTTCTATGAGCTTGCTGCAAGCCAAGGATAGCCAACCGCCATTTTTGGTGACAAGACCAGGCTCAAAAATTTGAATCTCAGGATATTTAGAGTCAAGACTCTAAAAAATCCCATCCCCGACGCATGGGTGAGAGTTCAAACAATAAAAGCCCGCCCACTCAAAAAAGCTAGTGCCACCAACAACGCTAGTAAATCACTAGCACAGTTCTTAAACTCACAATTTCCGGAGATTCCAGGTGCAAGTATGGCCGAAATAACTAAAGAAGAAATGCGCGAACGGCTGGGAAATATCGACCAGATTCGCGATATAATTTTCGGAGCGCAGCTTAGAGAATACGATAATCGCTTCGATAAAATAGATTCCGACTTGTCGATGATGCAGCAAGATATGCAAACTCGCATCGAACAAGTAAAAACTGTTCTTTCAGGAGAAATGAGGGCGGCTGTTGATTCGTTAGAAAAGAAAGTTAAATCGCTCACCTCAAACACCCAAGAAGAAAGCGCAGACATCCGCCAGCAAGTCGATCGCATTAACCGCAAATTCTCCAGCAGCATGGAAGCCCTCGACGAAGCTATCGACAATCAAACCAGTTCGCTGCGTGAGGAACTCTCCCAAACCAGAGAGCGACTATCTGAAGAAACCCGCACTTTGAAAACACAGGTTTTTGAAGAGCTCGATCGTCGCTTTTCTATGCTCAGAGATGTTAAAGTTTCTAGAGACGACATGGCAGAAATTCTGTTTGAACTCGGCATGAGGCTCAAAGGAACAGAATTTGTACCCGAACTTAAAGGCGTTGCGGATAATAAGTTAAATACCGAGTTTCTGTTGCCGGAGCGCCACCATAACGGATAATAACGCATGGCTTTACCGAAAGAAAATCCGGCTGACGACAATGAGTTAGAGGGTTTTGTTTCTCAACCTGACGAGTCTGCTGCCGATGCAGCAACCCAGCTAGAACCCTTGCTGAATCTGTTAGTCGATCTCAAAATTATTGCTGGTTCAAACCAGCAAAATGCAGATCGCGAAACTGACAGCAGCGACAAAAATAATCAAGCTGGGGCCCTCGGCGGGTTGATGGATTTGTTAGGTATTTCTGAGCAAGCGCCAGAGGAAGTTGCAGCGAGTGTTCCGCCAAAAACTGGGGATCGCGAACCGGAGTCTACTGATTCTGCTAATGCAGACGAACCTAAAAGTCTGCTATTCGCTACTCACAGACTTAATAGTTCAGAACTGGAAAAAGACTATTCCTCAGCTAAAACTATAGATGTTTCCGCGATCGCCCAGCCGGATTTGGAGGAGGAATCACAGCCTGTCGAAGAATTGTCTAACTTGACAATGAAAGATTCTCTACAGTACGTACAGGCTCAAAAATCCCACAAGCTCGATCGGCATTTACAGGATTTTTCCGCTCCCGAAACCGAGTCAAAACCCTCGGAAATTCCCGATAATCCCATAGTTTCCACAGTCTCAGAGCCACCAGAAAAGGGATATTTAGATGCTGCGGTGGCTTCGGATCTAGAAATCCCAAACTTACGAGAACAGCCAGCAGAAATATTAGGTCAAATTAAACAGGATTTAAATGAAGCCGACAGCGCGATGGAAAGGCTGCAAAATCTGATGTTCGGCTCAAAAATGTCGGATATCGAGCAAGTCAAAAATCTGCTGGCAGAAAACGATTTGCCGGGGGTGCGCCACCTGATGGCCACAATCGACGATAAATTAGGAAAATTGGAGCACCAAATCTACGAGCCCCAAGAGTTGATTGAGTTGATGCTGCCTTGGATCGCAGAAATTCTCAGTCGCAAAGTGGCCGATTCCAGGGAAGAAGTTGTTAAGGCGATCGTGCCAATTATTGACGAAGTTATTAGGGCAAAAACTGTCGAGAACAAGTCGGCAATGAGTGCGGCAATAGCTGAGCTGCTTCCCGACGCACTTGCTCAACAAATAGTGAATTCGCCAGCGGATATTGCTAAGGCGATCGCCCCAGAAATTGGTCTGGCAATTAAAGAGCAAATTCGCCTTGACCAAGAGTCGATCGCCCAAGCCCTTGCACCGGAAATGGGCAAAGCGATTACAGCCCAAATAAAACTCGAACGCGACTCTATGGTGGATGCCCTCTATCCCGTAATTGGCAGTACAATTTCCCGATACATGGCAGAAGCTATCAAGACAATCAATGAAAAAGTGTCAAATGCCATCAGCGTCGAAGGATTCCAAAGAAAAATTCGCTCCAAAGTACAAGGAGTCTCCGAAGCTGAATTAATCCTCAAAGAATCAATACCCTTTACCGTCCAAGCAGCATTCTTAATTCACAAAGCATCAGGCTTGATTATTTCCGAAGATCAAAACTCAGAAAGCTACCAGTTAGAATCAGAAATGGTAGCAGGAATGCTCACAGCTATTCGCAGCTTTGTTAACGAGTGCATCGTGCGGCCGGGAGAATCTTCCGAACTAAATCAAATTGAATACGGCGACTCAAAAATTATCCTAGAAGTAGCGGGATATTGCTACATGGCCGTCGTGATTAAAGGAGAACCGCCCCACTTATTCATCAAAAAAATACGACAAACCGTTACTAATCTCATCCTTAATTATGCTAAAGTAATTCACGAGTTTAACGGCGACCCCGATACTATACCGGAGTCGCTGCACCCGTACATAAAAAGTTTATTCGACCCGCTGCAAAGGGAAAAATCAACAAAACCCCCGATCGCCCTAGCGGCTATCAGTTTAGCCGCCATCAGCTTAATCTTAGTACCTTGGGGAATTTATCAGTATCGCAGCAGCGTGGAGCGACGCCTCGAAGCAAATGCCATCGCAGCTTTAGCCTCCACTCCCCAATTAGCAGTTTACCGCTTAGATGTTGCAGTTGATGGCAAAACTTTAAAGCTAACCGGAAAGTTGCCAAATCAAGAATTGCGGGCCCAAGCTGCAAAAATAGCCGCATCAACTGCACCGAAATTGCAATTAGATAATAGAATTCTAGCTGTAGATGTCCCCCCAGATCCAGTTTTGACGGCGGCCGAGGTACAGCGGATTACCGCTGTTTTGAATCAGAAAGAGGGCCTTTCTATTTCTACGCGGTATGGCGATCGTAAAGTTACAGTAGAGGGAACCGTTAGAGACGGTGCAGACGCACAGAAAATAGCTCAGTCCCTGAAGCAAATACCCGGTGTTCAATCGGTGATTAGCACCATTAAATTAGATCCGCTGAAAATTACAACCCGCATCTACTTCCAGCCAGGAACGACAACATTAGACTCTACATACGGAGAAATCATCGCCAGTGTCAAAAATTTCATGGATCAATATCCTCAAAAACAGATTAAGATAATTGGACACAGCGATCGAACTGGGGAACTTGCCACAAATCAACGGTTGTCACTCCAGCGTGCCACAGCAGTGCAAGAGGCTTTAGTGCGGCAAGGTGCTGACCCCAAGCGCCTTGTCGCGATTGGCAGCCCACATCCTCCTTCCGGCTTGGAACCCAATCAACCGCTACTTTTAAGCAGATGTGTGCTATTTGAACCAATAACTAAGACCATAAACAGCAACTAATTATGTCAGTTACTATATCTAAAAAAATGTGCATGATTGGGGATTTCGGCGTGGGTAAAACTAGCCTAATCCGCCGTTTTGTCGATCGGCAATTCAGCGACCAATACCTCTCCACAGTAGGAGTAAAAATTTCCAGCAAAATCGTAGAATTAGAAAGCGTAAAACAGCGGGAAAACGTGACTGCAAAGTTGCTGATTTGGGACTTAGAAGGGCATACAAAATTCAAAGGAATAGCACCGACTTACTTGCAGGGAGCTAGCGGCGCTTTAATCGTTGCCGATGTCAGCCGATCCGAAACAGTTGAGCGAATCTCCGAACACATTCAGCTTTATTCTTCCGTCAATCCTAAAGGGTCAATTATCGTCGCTTTGAACAAAGTAGACTTAATTGACGAGGAAAAATTGGCGCTGCTAGTGGAAATGTCCCATGCGATAGGTCAAGACAAAGTAATAGCAGTTTGCACGACATCTGCTAAAACCGGCAAAGACGTTGACGAAATTTTCTACAAACTAGCTTACACAATGGTAGAACAAGTATGAACCTCCTGTTAAGAAAGCTGTTAGGCCCGCGACAAACACAGTATTTTCTAGTAAATCACCATTTCATCATTCAGGAAACCTCCGCCGAAGTGCAGCATTATGCTGATATTCCGGGCCAGGCTATACCCGGTGCAGATGCTCGCCTGAGTTTTCCCGAACTGATTGGCATTGAAAATATCCTCATGTCCATCATTATGGGACGGCTGCCCGGTTTTGAAGTCAAAGGTATCGCTCGGTTTGCCGACCCAAACCGCCCTTTATACTTTGATATGTTGGCTATCAAATATGAAGAAGAACAAGAAGATGTGCCAAGTAAATTGCTAATTTTGATTGAAGATACCACCGAAAAGATGGTCATGAAGCAATCGTTGATTCAGAGGGCGAATGAAGCTAATCTTTTGGTTAGTGCCTTAGCCGCTTCTAAAGATTATATAGATAAAGTTATTCGTTCGATGGGTGATGCTTTGTTGGTGACAACAACATTAGGAAATATCAAAAAAATCAATCAATCTGCCCAATGGTTATTTGGGTATAGCGAAGCAGAATTAATCGGCAAGCCCCTGTCCAGAATAGTAGTCGAAGAAACATTAATTTACCAAGCTCGCCACCGATATATTTTGTCTCAAAAAGAGCTACGTAGAGAACTAGAAATAGTCTGCACTACTAAAGCAGGAGAAAAAATTTGGGTAGAATTTTCCTGTTCGGCAGTTCAGACAGAATTAGAGGGACTTTACGATTTCATTTATATAGGTAGGGACATCACAGAACGCAAACAACAAGAAATAGAAATTCGCCGCTCTTTGGCAAAAGAGCAAGAACTCAGACAGGTAAAATCTCGTTTTTTCTCGATGATTGCTCACGAATTTGGCAATCCTTTAAGTACAGTATTATTTGCTACTAAAATCCTCCAAGACTACGGCGACGATATCACCCACGCGGAAAAACAACAATACCTGCAACACGTTAAATCAGCATCTCAACAAATGGCTCAGCTATTAGATGACGTGCGGTTGCTCAGCAGCGCCGAAGCAGGAAAACTCGAATTCTATCCCGCACCAGTTGACTTAAAAAAATTTTGCAGCGAGTTAGTAGAATTCATTAAAATTAGTTATGGGAAAAATCATACAATTAACTTTATTTATCAAGAATTAGTTACGCCAGCGAAAAAAGATGATACCGACTTACAGGAAACGGAACAGTTGCCCGCACTAGATCCCAAATTGCTGCGACACATCTTGACAAATTTGCTGTCAAATGCAGTCAAATATTCGCCCCTCGACAGCAATATTTATTTTGAATTAAATTGTCAGAATAATGAAGAAGCCACATTTAAAATTAAAGACGCAGGCATTGGCATTCCTCTCGAAGACCAAGAACAACTCTTTGAATCTTATTATCGAGCCAAAAATGTCGAAAAAATACCCGGTACAGGACTGGGTTTATCCATAGTCAAGCAGTGTGTAGATTTGCATGGAGGTCAAATCGAGTTTTCCAGCGAGATAGGGCTAGGCACTACCTTTTTAGTCAGAATTCCATTTAATAAACAGAGATAAATAGATTGATTTTAGATAATTCAATCCCTAGGGCGCATTCAATAATAAAAATCTCACATGAAAACCTTGTTAAAAAAACTGTTAGTTCCCCACCACTTGGAGTACCTAGCACTGGATAAAAACTTTTTTATCCAAGAAATCTCTCTACAAGTGCAGCAGTTTGCCGACTGTCCCGAGGAAGTAGTCGCCGGCAACGATGTTCGCATTCCCTTTCCCGAATTAGTGGGAACTGAAGAAATTTTAATCGATATTTTTGAAAAACGTTTGCCAAATTTTGAATTAAAAGCGATGACGCGACTATTAGAAAATGGTTCGCGGCTTTATTTTGATATGTATATCGTGGAGTTTAGCAATGACGAAAATTATCAGAGATTAATTATATTTTTTCAAGACGTAAGCGACAGGATGGCTTTAGAACAAACTCTAGTGCAAGCTACCAATGAAATGGATATTTTATTGAGTACCTTAGCCGCTACTAATAATTATGTTGAAAAAATTATTACTTCAATGGCTGAAGTTTTATTGGTAACAACAGCATCGGGAAAGATTAAAAAAGTCAATCAAGCGGCTCAAGATTTGTTCGGTTACAGCGAATCAGAATTAGTAGGCCAGCAAATAGACGCTCTTGCTGCTTTTGGCTCCTCTTTGCAAGCAGTTAGCCCAGATGAGCCTCAACAATCGCAAACTAATGCCGAAGTAATTTGCACGGCAAAAACCGGAGAAAAACTAACAGTTTCGTTTTCCTGTACGGCTATTTCGACTGACATTCAAGGCATTTCTAGTTCTTTGCCCACCCTTCAAGATTTCGTGTACATCGGCCGCGATGTCACAGATAAACAGCGCGCCCGCAAGCGACAAATAACTCAGTACATCGCTACTCGCATCCTGTCGGCATCCGAAACAATCAAAAAAGCTATAGCAGCAATTCTCCCTGTAATTTGCGACAGCTTGGGATGGGATACCGTCGAACTTTGGATGCCAGAATCCGGGGAAAAACTGCTGTCAGAAACTAAGAGAATAACTGCGGTTTCTGCTCCCAATTTGCTTCGCTGTGTCGCCAGTTGGACAAAACGCTCACTTTCGATCCCCAAATTTGCAGAATTTACCGAACAAATGACCTGTGCATTTGGCGAAGGATTGCCCGGTTTCGTTTGGGCTAGCGGTTCAGCTCAGTGGATTGCAGATGTCACAAAAAGTGACTGTTGTCTGCGTAGAGAAATCGCTGCTGAAGAAGGACTGCACGGAGCTTTTGGTTTCCCAATTTTGGGTGGCTACGAGGCGGAAAAATCGGCCCGGTCTGTTTTGGGCGTGATGATTTTATTCAGCAGGGAAGTGCAGTGCTTTGATGAAGAATTGCTCCAAACCATGGCAACAATCGGTAGCCAAATTGGTCAATTCATTAAGCGCAAGCAAGCTGAAATAGCTTTGCGGGAAAGCGAAGAACAACTGCGAGACTTATTTGAAAATGCTACTGACTTAATTCAAAGTATAGGAGCGGACGGTCATTTTTTGTATGTAAATCGGGCTTGGCGGGAAACTCTGGGCTACACCGAAACAGAAATTGCTCAAATGACTGTTTTTGATATCATTCATCCGAACAGCTCGCCTGAGTCTCTGGATATATTCTATAAAGCTATTACCAAAAAAACGATCAATGAAAATACATTGTATCCCGACTCTATTCAAACAATATTTATTACTAAAAATCACGAACAAATTTTGCTAGAAGGCAGCATAAGCTGTAAATTTGCGGAAGGTTCGCTAGTAGCGATTCGCGCTATTTTGCGAGACATTACTGCTCGAAAAATGGCCGAAGACGCCCTAGCAAAATCTGTATCCCTGCTGCAAGCAACTTTTGATTCTACTGCTGACGGTATTTTAGCTACTGACAGGAGCGGAAAAATAGTCACTTTCAATCGAGAATTTGTGGAAATGTGGGGCCTACCTAACGAAGTGATGGCACTCCGAAATGACGCCACAACGATCGCCTTTTTCCTGAATCAACTCAAAGACGCCCAAACATTTCAAGAGAGAATAGAATCGCTTTACGATCAGCCAGAAGCCGAAAGTTACGACTTGTTGGAATTTCAGGACGGCAGATTTTTTGAACGCTATTCGCAACCGCAGCGGCTGGGAGATAAAATTATCGGCCGAGTCTGGAGTTACCATGACATTACGGAACGCAAGCAAGCAGAAGATGCCCTGCGGGAAGAACAAGAAAAATCAGAAAAGCTGCTGTTAAATATCTTGCCCAAGGCAATAGCAGAACGCCTCAAGCAAAACGAAACTACTATTGCCGAATACTTTCCAGAAGTGACTGTTTTGTTCGCTGACATTGTGGGGTTTACTGCTTTGTCTGCCGTCATGAATCCGATCGAACTGGTGGATCTTCTGAATCAGATTTTCTCAGGATTTGACCTTTTGTGCGAACGGCATGGGTTAGAGAAAATCAAGACCATCGGCGACGCATACATGGCGGTTGGAGGGCTGCCTGAACCCAGGGCAGACCACGCAGAGGCGATCGCCCAAATGGCGCTAGATATGCAAGCAGAAATAGCCCGATTTAATGCTAGCCATAATAAATATTTTAGCATCCGCATCGGCATTCACAGCGGCCCGGTTGTGGCTGGAGTAATTGGCATAAAAAAGTTTATTTACGATTTGTGGGGCGACACAGTAAATATTGCTTCCCGCATGGAATCTCACGGTTTGCCTTGGCGGATTCAAGTCAGCGAAACTACTTATAAGTTATTGGAACACAAATATGTATTTCAGGAGCGGGGAACTATTGAAGTTAAGGGCAAAGGGGCAATGAAAACTTATCTGCTCCTTGGCCGAATATAAGGCAGGTCATCGGTCATCAGTCATCAGTCATCTGGCTGATGACTACAAGTGTTGCTAAAGTTAATTAACAATACTTTTTCACCAAGACTAATGGAACTTGCTAATTTGTCGGCCAATTTACGATCGCCCGACGAAGCTGTCGATCGCCATCCTGTGATGGTTGGGCCCTCAACTTCGCTCGCAGAGGCGATCGCCCTGATGCGTCGGACGAACAACCATTGCCCACTGCCTAATTCACCTGCATTTCCCGACTCAAACGAAACTGTAAAAGCATTTATTAGTTGCGTCTTAGTTGTCGATAAAAATCAGCTAGTCGGACTGCTAAGCCCGGAAGATGTGCTCAACTTAGCTGCGACCGAATATGGATGGCAAGGCATGAAAGTTGCCGACGCAATGACGCGGAATTTAATTGTTTTAAAAGAATCAGAATTTACAGATATTACTACCGCATTCAAGCTATTTTGTCAATACTCGATTGATTGCTTGCCAATTGTAGATGAACTGGGTCAGCCAGTAGGTTTAATCAGTGAAAAAAGTATTCGTCCAGCAATGTATAGCTGGATCGAGGCACTGCACCAAGAAGTGGCAAAACTCCAGGAACAATGCGAACTGTTAGAGGGCAATTGTGAACTAGAAAAAGTCAGCGATCGCCAAAATGCCGAAAATACCCTGCGGCAGAGCGAGGCGCGCTACCTGGCGATTGTGGAAGACCAAACCGAACTGATTTGCCGCTACCTCCCAGACGGTAAAATAACTTTTGTCAATCAAGCTTATTGCCGTTATTTCGGCGTGCAGCCGATCGACTTACTAGGCAAATGCTTCATGTCGCTGCTGCCAGAAGCAGACCGAGAATTTTTTCAACAGCAATATACTTCTGTGTCTCCCGACAACCCTATTTTTACCTGCGAGCACCAAGTAATTTTGCCGAGCGGGGAAATTCGCTGGCACCAGTGGATCGATCGGGCTATATTCAACGAGAGCGGACAAATCGTCGAGTATCAAGCAGCAGGCAGGGATGTCACGGATCGCAAACAAGCAGAAATCGCTTTGCAGCAGCTCAATGCAGAGTTAGAACTGAGAGTGCAGCAGCGGACACAATGGTACGAACTGGCAGTATCGGCCGGCAAAGTGGGGGTTTGGGACTGGAATTTGCAAACCGATGAAATCTACATTGCTCCCTCTTTGAAAGCTTTGTTGGGCTATCAAGACACAGAGATTCCTAACCGCATGGAAAATTGGGCATCTCACGTTCATCCCGACGATCGAGTTGCCGTCGCCGAAGCAGTAAATGCTTATTTAGAAGGTTTGACAGAAATTTATGAAGTAGAACACCGGATGGTGCGTAAAGACGGCAGCACCTGCTGGATACTAGCCCGTGGCAGCGCGATTCGATCGGCTTCTGGCAGGGCTTTCCGCCTGACTGGCACTGACACTGACATTACCGATCGCAAATTGACGGAAGAAAAACTCCAAAACTCCGAAGCCGAACTGCTGGCGCTGTTTAACGCCATGACGGATATCGTCCTGGTTTTCGACGCAAGCGGCCGCTACCTCAAAATCGCCCCCACGGCTCCCGAACTGCTGTACAAACCGGCTCCTGAAGTGCTGGGCAAAACCCTCGCCGAAATCTTCCCAGAAGCGGAAGCTAATTTTGCCCTCGGCCACATTCGCCAAACATTGGCATCTGGGGAAACCCACAGAATTGAATACAGGATGGAAATTGGCTGCAAGTTATTTTGGTTTGATGCCAGTATTTCGCCCCTGGAGCTCGATCGGGTGATGTGGGTAGCCCGAGACATTACCGCTCGCAAACACGCAGAAGCTGCACTGCAAAAGAGCGAGGAAAAGTTTCGCAACTTATTTGACGATGCTCCGATCGCGCTTGGTTTGGCAAGCGTGCGCGACTTCCGCACGATCAAAGTGAATGAAGCTCACCGCCAGATGTTGGGCTACAGCGATTCGGAGTTGGCTAGCATGACTTTTAGTGAACTCACGCATCCAGAAGATTTACACGCAGATGTAGAGGAAGTCAAGCAGTTGATCTGTGGCAAAATTTCTCGCTTCCAAAGGGAAAAACGCTTGATTAAGAAGAATGGCGAGCTGATGTGGGCAAACTTGACGGTGACGCTGATCCGCGATCGCGAGGGCATTCCTCTCTACAGCATGGGGGCGATCGAAGATATCAGTTATCGTAAGCGAGCAGAAATGGAATTTCAGCAGTTAAAAGAACGCCTGCAATTTTTGCTGGGTTCTAATCCGGCGGTAATTTTTACAGCCGCACCGATGGGGGACTTTTGTACTACTTACATCAGCGACAACGTTCAGACAATCGTTGGCTACGACCCCCAAGAATTGTTAGCAGATTGTAAATTTTGGTCGAGCCGGATTCATCCTGAAGATCGGCCACAATTTTTAGTAAATTTTTCGGATTTGTCCGAGGGTAAAAATTGCATTTGCGAGTATCGTTTTCTACACCAAGACGGAAGTTACCGCTGGCTAAGGACGGAACTCAAACTATTGGTTGATAGCAGAGGTGTTCCGATCGAAATTATTGGTTATGCCGCGGATATCAGCAATTCTAAATATGCCGAACTCGCTAGGGGGCAGCAGTTCGAGCAAGAAAGGCTTGTGGAGGCGATCGCCCGTCGTGTGCGCCAGTCTTTGCAATTAGAGGAAATTCTCAACACTACCGTTGCCGAACTCCAGCAAGTATTATTAGCCGATCGAGTTTTGGTTTATCAACTTTTACCCGAAAATGGCGGGCGAGTCATTGCTGAAGCCGTTGCAGAAGGATGCAGCCAACTGGTGGATAAATGTTTTGGCGAAGAGGTTTTTCCGGCCCAAAGTTCTCAGCTTTATTTGCAAGGGCGAATTTGTGCGATCTCCCAACTAGATGATCCCTCCCTTACACCTTGTATGGCCCAGTTTATGAAACAGATTCAAGTTAGGGCCAAGTTAGTAGTGCCGATTATTCAGCACAGCCAAATTTGGGGATTGCTAATAGCCCACCAATGCGATCGCCCTCGTGAGTGGCAAGAATCGGAAATCAATTTATTTCAGCAGTTGGTAAATCAATTGGCGATCGCGATTCAGCAATCTCTACTTTACCAGCAACTGCAAGCTGAACTGAGCGATCGCAAACAAGCAGAAGCAAATTTGAAAAACTCCCTCAGAGAAAAAGAAATTTTGCTCAAAGAAATTCACCACCGCGTCAAAAACAACCTTTGCGTAGTTGCCAGTCTGTTAGAATTGCAATCGAACACAGTTGCCGACCCCCAAGTAAGCAAAATGTTTGAAGAAAGTCAGAATCGCCTTTATTCTATGGCTCTGATTCACGAAAAACTGTACCGTTCGACTAACCTAGCGCAAATTAATTTTGGCGAATATCTCGAAGATTTGGTAAGTAACTTGTTTCACTCTTACAATATTAGCAACAACCAAATTCAGTTGCAGGTATTAGCTGAGCCAATCTCCCTAAATCTTGAAACTGCTACTCCCTGCGGTTTAATTGCCAATGAATTGGTTTCAAATACGCTGAAACACGCTTTTCCTGATGGCACAACTGGTACAGTTAGTGTAGAATGCTATCAAACGGGCGATCGAGAAATCAACCTTTTAGTTAAGGACAACGGCATTGGCTTTCCTCAAAACTTAGATTTTCGGAAAACTCACTCGATGGGGTTTCAAGTTGTCTGCACTTTAACCGAGCAGTTAGAAGGAACAATCGAAATATCCAGAGAAGTTGGTACATCCTTTCACTTAAAATTTAACGAGTTAAACTACTTTCAAAGATTGTAACAATATGAGCTTGGTCGAAAAACCAATTAAGATTTTGATTGTCGAAGACGAACTGTTAATTGCTAAAAACTTATCCCCTAAATTAGAAAAATTGGGATATCAAATTGCCGATATCGTTTCTTCTGGAGCGGATGCCATCCAGCGCGCCCGCGAACTAAGACCAGATTTAATTTTAATGGACATAGTTATCAAAGGCGACATTGACGGCATAGAAACAGCAGCAATAATTAATCAAGAATTAGATATACCAATTATCTATACAACTGCCTATGCTGACGACGAAACTTTGCAGCGAGCCGAAAATACTGGTTCTTACGGCTACCTGCTCAAACCTTTTAAAGAAAGAGAAATGCACGCCACTATCAAGATAGCACTGAGCAAACATCAAGAAGCTGTTATCCTGAAAAAATTAATGGCATTAGCAGCAGAAAAAAACGAAAATAGATCGCGCTTTATTTCAATGGCTTACCACGATTTAAACACTCCTTTAACTACCATACAGTTATCGGCTGAAATGCTAGAAGATAGCGACTTGCAGAGAAGCGCCGGAACCACCCATAAAAATGTCGATCGCATAAAAAAAGCCGTCAGTAATATGAGTGGGTTGCTGGAAGATATTTTAATGCTTAGCAAAGCCGAATCAGGCAAAATTTCCTTAAATTTAAATCCGATTAATGCGACGGATTTATGCAATTCTATTTTAGAAGAACTGCAACCTATCGTCACCGACAAGCACCTAGTACATTTCTGCAGTCACACAAATCCGCTGCACGCCAATCTTGATGCCAAACTACTGCACCACCTTCTGACTAATTTGCTTTCCAACGCTATTAAATATTCTCCAAACGGTGGCAAGGTAAGTTTAGACTTAAGCTGCGAAAACCAACAAATAATTTTGTGCGTTCGAGATGAGGGAATTGGGATGACAGCGGAATATCAAGGAAAACTATTTCAGCAGTTTGAACGGGGTGCTAATGTAGGCAATATTAAAGGATCGGGTTTAGGACTCTGTATTGTCAAACACATAGTTGACCTGCACGGCGGTACAATAAGTGTGGAAAGTGCGATCGGCAAAGGTACTACATTTATTGTCGCCCTGCCTTTTTTAGTTAGTAGTCAGTAGTTAGTAGTCAGTAGTTAGTAGTCATTAGTCATGTCCGGTAAAATAAGCACAATACTTGTAGGGGCGGGTTTCACCAACAATCTATCATCCAGACTAACAATCTACATAAACCCGCCCCCACCACGCGACAGAATTTCATCGCGGACAATTCAACGGAGAGGAGATAAAAGTATCGGGGGGGCGGGTTTATGAGATTGTAGATTACAGGCAATTATTGTTAGTGAACCCGCCCCTTGTATCTTAAAAGAGTCAGTCAGGCGACCGAGCTGTCACTCAGGCGATCGAGCTGTCACTCAG
>NZ_JAUBUC010000100.1:0-22316 GCF_036705285.1 Microcoleus sp. B4-C1
TTCATGTTGACTTCCTGACTACATAATACCATCATCGCTTACCACTGCTTATAAGCTTAACGAAGTTTTGCAATACAGTAGACTTGTTGCCTGAATCAAGTTAACAGAGGTTTGTGCTGCTGACAAAAAGCCCATTATTCTCAAACGCAACATTTGTTCTTGAACACCTGGGTTTTAGCACCTGCTTGTACGTCCGGTGAGGCTGGCCACCACCGCCACTAACTCGGCAGCATCTACGGGTTTGGTCAAATGCATCTGAAAACCTGCTAATAGTGCCTGCTGACGATCGTCATTCCGGGCATAAGCCGTCAGCGCGATCGCGGGTAGCCTACCGCCCCGCTGGGCTTCAAGTTGACGCAACTTGCGGATCAGGGAGTAGCCATCCTCATCCGGCATCCCAATATCGCTCACTAAAACATCGGGGCTGCGATCCGTTGCGGTTTCGATAATGCTCAAAGCCTCCTTTACCGAAGCCACAGCCATGACATGAGCACCATACTTTTCCAGAATTGTGCTCAGCAACTCTAGGGCGTCAGCCTCGTCCTCTACCACTAAGATTTGTAAGCCTTCAAGGGTGGGCGAGGCCTGAAACGTCCCATTGGCCTCGACGATCGAGTTTAATGGCTCTGGATCGCTCGGTGGTAGATGGATAATCATCACGGGCAGTTTGACTGTAAAAGTCGTCCCCTGTCCTATCCCTGGACTCACTACCGTTACAGTCCCGCCATGTAATTCAACTAATTGACGCACAATGGCTAACCCTAAACCCAACCCCCCATAACTGCGAGTAGTCGTGCTGTCGTGCTGGCTGAAGCGATCGAAGACAAACGGTAGAAAGTCCGAGCTGATGCCTGCTCCAGTGTCGCTGACAGTAATTTCAACATGGGAATTAACCCGCTGCAAACGAATCTGGACTCGCCCGTCTTTAGGGGTAAATTTGAGGGCATTAGAAAGTAGATTCCACACAACTTGCTGCAACCTATCGGCATCACCCAAGAGCGGGCCAGCTTCAGAATCGAGCACGCTTTGCAGGCGAATAGACTTTGCCTCAGCAGCCAATTGTACAGACTCAATCGCCGATTCAATCACCGGCACGAGGTTGACAGGCCGGACTCGGAGGCGCAGTTTACCTGTGATGATGCGAGAAACATCGAGGATGTCTTCGATGAGCTGGGCTTGAGACTTTGCGTTGCGCTCGATCGTCTCCAAAGCCCGCGCCACCTTATCCTCACTCAGGTTTTTTTGCCGTAACATCGTTGACCATCCTAAGATCGCGTTGAGAGGAGTTCTGAGTTCATGAGAAAGAATCGAGAGAAACTCATCCTTGGCACGGTTGGCGGCCTCTGCCTCTGCCCGAATTACTTGTTCACGCTTCAATAATTCGTCTTTGGTGCGATTAGACGCTTCCAGTTGGGCAGTGCGTTCCTGCACCCGTTGCTCTAGCTCCACATTAATCGCCTGGATACGGCGGCGACTATTTTCTAGTTCCTGGTTTGTAAGGGCAAGTTGAGCTGGACTGGGCGTATCGAGTGCCACTGGAATTAAGGGAATCAGTAAAAAAGTGAACGTATAGAAAGACCAAACACCAGTGACAGCTTTGATCAGTCCTGAAACCCAATAAATGGGGTGCCAAAGTGTCACTATTCCCATTAGGTGCGTCGTGCCACATAAGGCAAAGATAAAAAAGAAACCCACCAGCAGCATCACGGTGTGAGCAGGCAGATCCTTACGCTCATTCGTAAAGTAAACAATGGCAAACGCCACCGAGTAATAAGCGAGGGTAGTCAAGGCATCGGACGTTAAGTGCAGCCAGACTAACCCCGGTTTCCAGAGGTAACAATGCCCGTGAGGAATGAAATTATTAGAAAAGAAGGTGCTCAAGAGGTCAGGCATATAAGTTTACGGCACTGTCAAGTTAATTTAGCGGGTGTCATCAATTCAACCAGATGACCGCAGCAGCCAGAAGAATCGCACGCCGGAAGATTCACCAGAAAACGAGCGAGAAGCCCCGGGCTTTAGACATGGGGAGGAAAACGGCTGCAACTTCAGTCGCCTTGAATCAAAATCCATAGGAATAGCCATCTTTTTTGTGAATAGGTTGACAATATTTATGGCTGATTCCTGCTATTCTTCCCTTCGCTGTAGCGATGTCGAACGAGCCGGATGCACGGCAAAGAATTCGTCCCACGTAGGAACCAACTTTCTTGCCTGCGGTGACGGTAGCGCTGACAAGATCGCCAGTTTGAAAGCCGAAATGGATTTGCTTTCTTGATTTATGGCGAGTTGGAAAGCCAAACCGATCTGTGCCACACATTTGTCGAGTACCGTGTCCTGCTGCTTTTATTAGCAGCGGTTGAGAAGTCAGCACCTTTAATTCTTCGACTTTTCCAACACAAGCTGCATCTAACCAGTGAGTTTTAGCTAAATTCAATCGAGTGCGGTTGAACTTTGTCAAGCCGCCACTGCCAGTAGAAACTGGCAAATCAGTCATGCAAAGTCGATTAAACAGTGCCCAACGAGTCGAATTAACGGCTGTCGCGTCTTTTAATGGACGTTTTGCTTGAGATTGAATCCGTTTCAAAACCTCTGGCTTTTTAGAGAGGAATTGCTCAATACCTTGAGTGCCTTTCTTTTTATTGCAAGCATCGCACGCAAGGCAAAGATTAGAAACGCGGTTAGATCCGCCTTTGGCTTTGGGATGAATGTGTTCGACCTGTAGCGGTGTATCCGTAATTCCACAATAGGCGCACTTTCTGTCCCATTTGTTAGGGTCGAACGGGGTATCGCTACCCCGAACTCCCATGCAAAACCGGACGTGATAGTTTCCCGTCATCCGGCTCCTCGACTGTTTGGCGCTTGTCATGCGTACCTCTTTCCCATTAAGGGTTAGGGGGTTAGAAATAAGATTCATCACTTCTCATCTCCCACTCTTTTGGTTCCCATTTGGCGTGAATAATGTCGTGGCAGTGTCTATGTACGGCTGTCAGATTTGTCTTCTTGTTGTTGCTTCTGTTTCTATCTATGTGATGTACTTCAATTAGACTATCTGACGTGAAGTACAGACCGCAGTGCGAACACTTCCCATCTTGCTTTTTAATAAGCTCGGATAATTGTTTGGGAGTTTCAGGGTATTCCCCTTTTCGCTTGCTCCAGTAGACCCAATCTCCGTCATAAGGGCTTATTTCACCCTTCACCTTTGTGTGTCTGGTTATTGGAGTATCGCCATGCTTGGCTAGACAATGCTTGCCGTTTTTGGTGGCGAATACCCAATTGTTATTTCCCTTGGTTGTCCAAGTCTTGTCGGCGCTTTCATGACGGTAAATTGCCCATCCTCGTATTTGCTGATAGATGATGTGGTCTGCAAGTTGGAATATATCTTTGCTGCAAACCGTTTTGTAATAGTTCGACCAGCCCCTTATCACGGGGTTTAGTGTTGCAATTAGGGCATCTCGCGATGAACCTTTGTGCTTATCGATTAGGTCGCCTACTTTAGATAGATGGACTTTCAGCTTTTCCTTGGATGGTGTGATGATGGTTTTAAATCCTTGCTTAGACGCATACTCCCCTACCTCGAACTGTCTAACATTAAATCCGAGGAAGTCGAACCCTATGTTGCCTCCTTCTTCAACTAGAGTGTGTGAGAGTCTGGTTTTTTCGGGTTTTAATTCCAAGCCAATGCCACTGAGCCATTCTGCTGTTATCTGCATACATCTTTGGACGACGGCTTTATCTTTGTGTAGAATTACAAAGTCATCAGCATAGCGAACTACTGTTAGGGTCATTCGCTTAGAGCGTTTGCTCTGTTGTCTGCCGTAGTTATTTTTCATATCTACGGTTTCAACGTATTGGAGTAGCCGATTTTCCAAGCCGTGGAGGGCGATGTTTGCTAGCAAAGGCGATATAACCCCGCCTTGCGGCGTTCCCTCAGATGATTGACTGAACCCTTTCTTTTTATTGCGATTAGCGTGTTCGCTCCAGTCAATCACTCCCGCTTTCAACCATGCCCGAATTTGACGGCGGAAGGTGGGGAATGTATTTAATTTTTCTAGCAGCGCTTCATGGTTTATTCGGTCGAAGCATTTGGCAATGTCGGCATCTAGCACGTATTTCGGCTTCTGCTTGATTGCTCCATATATTGCTTCGATTGCGTCGTGGCATGACCGCCCTGGTCGGAATCCGTAGCTGTTTGGCTCGAATTTTGCTTCCCATTCCGGCTCTAAGGCTGCTTTTACCAGAGCTTGGGATGCTCTGTCGTTCATTGTGGGTATCCCTAACGG
This sequence comes from Microcoleus sp. B4-C1, assembly GCF_036705285.1. Lineage (NCBI taxonomy): Bacteria > Bacillati > Cyanobacteriota > Cyanophyceae > Oscillatoriales > Microcoleaceae > Microcoleus > Microcoleus sp. B4-C1. The sequence goes on from NZ_JAUBUC010000100.1 coordinate 4,278, forward strand.
GCGTTTTTCGTCTCTACCAGGTTTATCAATCCAGACTCTCCTGACAGGTTTAGCCTTTTGGTTTAACCTCAGTTGGTGTACAAGTTCTAGCCTTTGTTTGGGGATTAAACTCTTAATCCCATCTATTCCAGCCGTCTTCTTGCCCCGATTATCCTGAGTTACCCGACGAACGGCTAGTGCCTTAGCCGACCAAGACCTCATCAAAGTCTTTTGAAGCCTACGGACTGCTTTGACATCCCCACGTTGAGAGGCTTTGAATATGCGCTTTTGCAACTTAAAGACTATCCTCTGTATTTTTTTCCAGTTGATATCCTTCCATTCCACTTTTGTCTGTATTGACTCAGTATTAGACGTATTCATTGCTACTTGTTCCTATTCATTTCCAAACAATCGTGAATCTGTCAGCGTATCCTCGCCATTACAGCGAGGCTTTGGCTTGTGATTCAATCCTGCCCCCGTACATCATCTGGCTAGCTACCTACTCAGGCATCGACCTTCCTGAGAGATGTATGGGGGTTATCCCGTTCCTAACGACCATTGATTGAATCTTTAGAGCGATGCTATTCACCGGGTTTATGGGAAATGCTTTGTTGGTCGGTTAAACACCCGCCAACTCCCTATCCTTGCCCTTTTGGGACTCCCAGTGTGATCAACCTATTTCACTGGTTATACTTAACGATGATTTAGACACATCTTCGCTTGCGCTGCTCATGGATTCCTGCTCGAAGGGATTCTCAGTTAGGTTGCCGAGTTACCTCCTTCTTGCCCCGCTTTACCTCTAGGGTTGCTACGCCTAGAAATAGGGGTAATGCTTTCACCACTGCACCTGTGGGGAGGGACTTACACCCTCAAGGTCGTTAAGTTGTCAAGGTTCGTTTCAACCCATACGAAAGGCTGACTCCTTACTCCGCCTACACTTTAAGCCATTAGGCTTTCCGTTTTCGCGGAAACGGGTCGCACATTCAACAAATATTCGCGGATCTCGTAGCCACACAAAACGCCTTGCTGGTATTCAATTCCAGAAATTTCGGGGTTTTCTAGTTGCTGTAAATCGAACCGCACAAGTTCTTGAACAATAGAGACAATAGGAGCGAGTTTCATCAATTTATTTACCCAGGTTAGGGTTGTTTCGACACGATGTTGTAAGCTTGGCGCTAGCCACCCTTTAGGGCGAACCCTATTTAGGAATCTCGCTGGACGATAGCGGGTATGGCGATTTCTTCTACCTCTACGCAGTGAACGGCGAGACTCCAAACTGGCTTTGATTGCTTGTCCTCGGTGAGCTAGTTCTGCACCAAAGATTATGTTTTCTCCTTGCACTAATGCGATTCCAGTAGTTTGGGAACCAGGGTCTAATTTAAGAATGATTGGTTTTTGAGGTCCTATAACGTCTGCTTTGAGAATTATTGTGAACGGATACCTTTTAAAAACAGCAGCTTTGCCAGTGGTTAGCAATTTACGAGCCAGTCCTGGGCGAATTGGATCGAGCGGTCGTTTATGGGTATCAATTACAAAAACGAAATTAGACACCAAGTCCTCCATTGCTGGGTAATGTTCGCTTCGAGAATGTTTCCTGAGCTTGTTATGTCAAAAGCACTGGTTTAACCCCGTAATCCTGTTTAACTTTTGACGACAGAGCGGAAAACTAGCGTCGCATTTTCCGGTGTCGTGACTCAAGAAACGTAGGTCTAATCCTGTCTCTGGTAAGGTTCGGGCTTTTTTCTTGCACCGCTCGGAACGAGCCGGACTTCCTAAAAGCCCCCGCTTTTAAGCGTGGGGTTCCTTACCGCCCTAGGGTGACAGCGCGTCGCGATTGCCTGATACTGCTTGAGCTTGGGGAAAAAGTTCTCAATCAAATGACCGGCTTTGTACAATTGAGCATCGTAAGTTTCCAGGGTCTTGCAATTGCGACGAGGTGAAATGACGGTGATCTTCCCCTCGGCATTGAGGCGGTCAATCACACGCTGATCTGGATCATAGCCCTTGTTAGCCAGCAGTGTATCCGCCACCAGTAATGGCTGCAGTTGGTCGCCTCCTGCTCGCGTCACCAGTTTGTCGGGGGGTGAGGTGAAACTCCAACGGATTGCCCAACGCATCCACGCGATCGCATGAATCTTGTTACTCAATCGCCCTTTGCTGCCTCCAATTGCTTCATTCCTACGTTCCTCAAAAAGCTCAGCAGGAAGATGTTTCTTTCAAGTGGGAAAATGCCTGAATAAAAACTAAGTGTACCGCCGGGAAATAGTGGGTAAATGTGCTTTAATATATGTCGTCAAAATTCGCTCCTAAAAACGAAAATAAAAAATGTTAGAGTTCGATCGCCTGTTCCAAACAATCGAAGAATTAGTAATGCTGCACTCACCCAGCGGTGCGGAATCGGAAATTAACCAGCGGTTGATGGAAAAATTCGCAGCCCTGGGAGTGAATGCTTGGGTCGATCGCGCGGACAATGCCATCGCCCTAATTAAGGGTCGCAATCCCGAAAAGTCGATCGCCATTACCGCCCACAAAGACGAAATTGGGGCCCTAGTTAAAACAATAGGCGAGAGTGGCCGCGTGGAAGTCCGCAGATTGGGCGGCGCATTTCCTTGGGTTTACGGCGAAGGCGTGGTGGATTTGCTCGGAGACAAGCAAACAATTAGCGGCATTCTCAGCTTTGGTTCCCGCCATGTTTCTCACGAATCTCCTCAGAAAGCTCAGCAGGAAGATGTTTCTTTAAAGTGGGAAAATGCCTGGATCGAAACTAAGTGTACCGCCGAGGAATTAGCCGAGGCCGGAATTCGACCGGGCACGCGGATGGTGGTGGGAAAGCACCGCAAGCGCCCGCTGCGGTTGAAGGATTGGATCGCGAGCTACACTCTGGACAACAAGGCTTCAGTAGCGATTTTGCTGGCTCTGGCGGAGTGTTTGAAAGAGCCTGCGGTGAATGTTTATTTGGTAGCGTCGGCGAAGGAGGAGGTTGGGGCGATCGGAGCTTTGTATTTCACCCAGCGCCAGCCGTTGGACGCGCTGATCGCTTTGGAAATTTGCCCTCTGGCGCCGGAATACCCGATTCGTGACGGCGAAAACCCGGTTTTGCTGGTTCAGGACGGCTACGGAGTCTACGATGAAGGATTGAACGCCCAATTGCGCGCAGCCGCCGCAGCCGCCGATGTAGAGGTGCAGTTGGCGGTAATTAGCGGTTTTGGGAGCGATGCTTCGATCGCCATGAAGTTCGGCCACGTAGCCCGCGCCGCTTGTTTGGCTTTCCCCACCCAGAACACCCACGGCTTTGAAATTGCTCATCTCGGGGCGATCGGCAATTGCGCCGCCATCCTCAAAGCCTACTGTGACGAGCTTTGGGACGAGTAGAAAAAAAAGTTTCGCAAAGTAGTTGACAGATTGGGAAAGATTAGTTAAGGTAATAAAGGTGCGGAACACAAGCAAACGCAGCGACGCGCCCCCATCGTCTAGAGGCCTAGGACACATCCCTTTCACGGATGCGACGGGGATTCGAATTCCCCTGGGGGTATTGAAAATTTAAGTCTGATATCAAACTGATATCTAGTATGTGGGGTGGGCATTTTGCCCGCCCTTATTGCTATTCGGTTTAACATTAAGCTGATTTGATCGCACATCTTGCACCATTCTCAAGAACAGGCAAGATGCCTGTTCCACAAAGAGTGAATTTTCTTGTGGAACAGGCATCTTGCCTGTTCATAAACAAGTAATTGAGAATGGTGCAACATCTCAGTTCGATCGCACTTTCCTTAGTTTGCACCATTGCCATTGATATCGAATTTTTCTATAATGGGAATTTCTGAAGGTGAGGAAGCTACGATTCGCAGGTTTATATCAACTATGATTTGATTTTTATCAAGAACTACATTTGCTTTTTTTATTATAATTTTTGCGGATAAACAATCACCTGATTCAGGTTCGGGAGATGGCTGAGTTTTATATCCTGCGTCCTCCAGCCATTCACAAATCTTCCTCCAGTTTTCTACCTTTTCATCAGCTTTACCTACAAGATTTTTTACATATTGGTATAAAGTATTACAGAAATCTACCGCAATTCCCTTGGGGTTTTTACTGAGTCTTTCGGCAATTTCGGCGGGACTGTAGTCGCAGAGTAGACCCCGTAGGTGTTGTTTCTCTGTGGGCGTGAGCCGCTTTCCCTTGGCGGATGCTAGGTCTGTGTAAAGAGTTTCTAAGTCCCAGTCGCGGGCAGCTTCGGGGAAGCGATCGTTAGAGGATGCCATTGCAGGGGATAGGTTTCTGGATTTTTTATAATCAAAGTCTAACACGATTCCTAATGCTTATTAGTTTCTTTGTTAAAGCTAGTTAGATTAGTATCAGGGAAAGCAGGATCGTGATTAATTTTACACCTGGAATCGGGGGAAGGCTCACTGCTTGCGCGGTAGAGTTATCTGCTGGACAGAGTTATCAACACAAACTCCTCATAATTAGGTATTTACCCGTAAATGTTTAACCACGAATACAAAAAAGAGGCACAAGAGAAACTGCGCCGTGCAGTAGAAAAGTACCAAATAGATTGTGAGTATTTACAAAATGCCGCTGGAAGTCTTTATCAAACGCGAGTTAATCGTGGGGTTGAGATTATCCAACTATGCGAAAATTACATTAACACGTTGGCCAACTCGCCAAAAGAGTTTAGCAAAGTCGTTACAAAACTGAAGTTTCAGCTCAAGGAAATTACTGGCAAAGATTGGGATCTAATTTATGCGGCTCATAACAGCAATGTAGCAGCAGCAGGTGGTGCAGGAGTCATGGCTGGAGCAGGAGTTGCCTGTTTTGGGCCAGCAGCAGCAATGGCAATTGCCACAACTTTTGGAACAGCCTCAACAGGTACTGCGATTGCTTCTCTTTCCGGTGCAGCCGCCGTTAATGCTGCTTTAGCCTGGTTAGGAGGTGGCGCTCTTACTGTGGGTGGTGGCGGTATGGTGGCTGGAAATGCACTGCTGGCACTAGCAGGGCCGATTGGCTGGGGGATTGGTGGTGTAGCTTTGGCTGGTAGTGCTTTTTGGACAAGTAGCGAGAATGAGAAAATTGGGAACGAAGCCAACAACCGCGCTCTTGAAATTGAAGGTGACACAGCTAAAGTCAACATAACCAAGAAAGAAGTCAATCTTCTGGAGGGGGAAACTGTCAAACTAGCTAACTTGATTCAAAGTGAACTGCAATACTTCAAGCAGAATGCACCTTTGAATTACCTGAATTTTAGCCAAGCTCTCAAACAAAGGCTGGGGACTTTAATCAATTCCATTACTTCCCTGAGCGAGTCTATTAAAAAGACCGTAGACCTGAAAATGTAATTATAATTTGGAGTGCAGCATTATCCTCTAGCAATTAGGGAGTAATGCTGCTATTTTTTTAAACATGGAAAACAGAGAAGATAGACATCTGACAACTCAATTCGTTGCTGCAATAGTAGCCCAGGAAAATCTGCGCCATGCAGAACAGCTTGCAACGGAACTCAGTAAACAAGACCGAGCGTTTTTTGCAGCGGTCGGAGAGATTGATAAAGTTCGTGATTTTGTAGGTAGTCCCGAAAAAATTCTGGGAAACACAAGCACAAAACACGGTGAAATAGCTGAGCAAGTGGAAGTTGGTATTCGCAATGCAAAATCTCTTTTGAACTCCTCTGAAACTCGCGCTACTTTTGAGGGAGTGGGTAGAACAGCACCGGAAGATTATTTAATTGATGGTATTAAAGTACAGTCTAAATTTGTGAATGGGGTTGGCAATAATTTAGACCACGTTCTCGACCACATGAAGAAATACGAAAACTTTGGCAGAGATGGGTCATATTACCACATCCCTAAAAACCAATATGAAGTTATTGATAAAATATTGAAAGGGCAACAAGTCGAGGGAATAACAAGTCGTACTGCTCAAAAAATACAAGAAAAAGCTCAAGAAATAGAGCTGATGTCGGGTCGTCCTTTCAGTCAGACTGTTCAAGCTGGATCGTCTAACTATGAAGATGTGCAAATAGGCAAAGTTGACGATACCCTAGACCGCAAAGAGCATGAATTAAAGCAAGAACACAAAGAAATTAAGGATGGGATACGCTACGACGCTCAACCTACTCTGGCTGATTTTGGTAACGTTGCTGTTAAAGGCGCGGTTATTGGTGGTAGTATTCGATTTGCTACTAAGCTTTACGCTAAGTATAAGCAAGGTAAAAACGTTTTTAAGGGTGAGTTAACCCCCGAAGACTGGCAAGAAATTGGAATTGATACCGCAAAAGGAGCTGCACTTAGTGGTATATCGGCAACAGTTATTTATGGGTTAACCAATTTTACCCAAATGTCTGCACCTTTAGCTGGTGCTTTTGTTAGTGCAGGCTTGGAAGTTGCTAGTTTAGTGGGTAGTTTGAACCGAGGGGAAATTACGGCCGATCAATTCGTTGAATTAAGTTTATTTGCTTGTGCTGATTCAGCCATTGTTGCTGCTGGAGCTACTATCGGACAAGCTTTGATTCCGATTCCTGTTGTTGGCGCTGTCATTGGTGCGATCGCGGGTCGAATCGTGACTGGTTTTTGCAAGCAGTTATTGGGACAAGATACTCATCTTGCTCGACAAGTGGAACAATATTATCAACAGTCCCTGGCTAAAATTGACCGAGCTTACAAGGCAGCCGTTGCTAATCTTCTTGCTACCTATGAACGACTAGGTAATTTAGCAGAAGCAGCTTTTGATCCTAACTTAAACCTCGAAGTGAGATTGCAAGCTAGTATCGAATTAGCTGAAGCTTATGGCGTTTCTGATTCCAAGATTATTCACAATTTAGATGAGCTTGACGCTTTTATGCTGAGTTGATCGAATAAAATATTAGGAAATCATCGGGAATTTTTAATGCAGATTTAGTATAAGGTGCGCCGCAGCGCACCCTACAGAATTAGATCGCAGCTATCACTTCTGCGACTTCAGCAACGGTTCAATCTGCTGCCTTTGAAACTGCAATTCATCCGCCAAAGGCTGGTAAATTTCCCGATCGCCCGATTCATTGCAATAATCCCACAAACCATTGTAACAGTGCCTGTCGTCATCCCAACCCGGATGGTTAACAATCGGATACAAGCAGATTCCCTCTATCGGAACTCCTGCTTTCATCGCCGCCATTACCTCAGTGCACACATAATTAAACCAGACAGGTCTAAACTCGTCTTCAGTACCCGTTTCTGCTACGAATAAGGGGCGGCGGTAGCGCTCATACACTTCTTGCAGCATTTCACGAAACGGGCGGTACAGCGGATCGGTGTATTTCATCGGGTCTTCATTGTGAATCCACTGATTGCGATCGTAATAATTCACCCCAATAATATCGAGATATTTTTCCTTACCGCCGAGTTCTGGGCGAAAACGTCCAGCCAACATATCCCAAGCTTGATATTGAGATAAGCGATAACCTTCCGCTGCGTCCCGATCCTCCGGTTTGTCAGGATCGGCAATAATGTTAATTGTGGGGTCGATTTGAACGATCCGGGTGCCGGAATTGACCTCCCAAACTGATTCTATCGCTGCGATCGCAGCTTTGATTAACTGGATTTTGAGCTCGTCTCCCCGCCCTTTTGCAAACGGATTGATGTACGCGACATCGCCGCCTGCCCAAGCAATAAATGAAATTTCATTGACAGGTGTCACGAAAGGTGTTTGGTCTGTTTCCTCAGTTAGCACCTCCATAAAAGCGCGCACCATGCTTGCAAACCTGGACACAAATTCGGGACTGAAAATATCAATATCGTCTGGCCAGCCGTAGTGAAACAAATCCCAAATTACCTGCATTTTCATGTCGCGGGCGGCGCGGATAATTGGCAGGGAACTGGAAAAATCGTATTTTCCGGGCGACTGTTCAATTAAGTGCCAGCGGAGGCCTTCGCGGACTGTGTAAATCCCTTGTTCCTGCAAGCGTTGGTAGTCGGCTGCTGCAAATTTATCGTGACCGGTGGCGGCTGTGACATCGAGGCGTTTTCCAGATTGCACTCTGTGGGTGGAACATTCAAATCCGCCCATGAAAAAACTTTGAAACATCAATCGAATGGGTAATGGGTAATGGGGCATGGGGCATCGGGCATCGGGCATCGGGCATCGGGCATTGGGCATGGAGTAATGAGAAGAGGTTCATTAAATGATTGAGACTGGGTGCATCTTAACTTTGGAATGCTTCGCCCCTACGAATATATTTACAAAAATCAGATGCGCCCTTGAGACTTGTTATATCCAATAACTTGGAACTGCGGGCAATTACTAATTACCAATTACCAATTACCCATCACCAATTCCCAATGCCCAATGCCCCATGCCCTCTTGCCAATTAGCATTGACTAATAGCTTGCGGCTGTGAACTTTCTTCGGGAATATCCCAGCCGAGAGTTGCCGCCGCGATCACCTCTACAGGAAACTTGGGAGTGCGATCGGCATACAACAAACCGTTAGCTTCTTGGAAAGTATCGGTTAACTGCGTGTAACAAAATCCGCTGAACATTTCCACTCGGTTTACCACCTTCAACAGCGCGCTGTAGCGCCTTTGCAGTTCCTGCGTGTCGGACGCGCGCACGTAGCCCCAAACCCTGTAAAAATCAGGATTTTCGCGACCGGCGCAGGCTATGCCACCGAATTCTGTCAGCATCATCGGCTGTCCTTGGTGCGGGTGGCCGTCGAGGGTGAGGATACGCCCGCCGGGACGCCCGCGATCGAACAAATCCGCTAGCTGGACTTCGGGCCCGTAGCGCTTGGCTAGGGTTTGCGGATTGTTGTCGTAGTCGTGAATCGCCAGGATATCGGTATCGATGCTTTCCCAGCCGTCGTTACCGATGACGGGGCGAGTCGGATCGAGGGTTTTTGTCAAGAAATACAGCGCTTGCACGTAGTTGCGGTGGGCTGCTGCTTCGACTAAATTCGGAACTCCCCAAGATTCGTTGAACGGCACCCAGACTACGATACAGGGGTGGCTGCCGTCGCGCTCGATGACTTCCGTCCACTCCCGCGTCAGCCGTTGCACGGCTTTGGGAGTGAAGCGGTAGGCGCTGGGCATTTCTTCCCAAACTAAGAGCCCCAGCACGTCAGCCCAGTACAAAAATCGCGGGTCTTCGATTTTTTGGTGCTTGCGGACGCCGTTGAAACCCATTGCTTTGACTAATTCGACATCGTGGCGCAAAGCTTCGTCGGAAGGGGCACTCATCATGGTGTCGGGCCAGTAACCTTGGTCGAGCACCAGTCGCAAATAGTAGGGGCGGCCGTTTAGCATGAAGCGATCGCGCTGGATGCTGACCGTCCGCATGGCGGTATAAGATTTAACCTCGTCGAGGAGTTTGCCGTCGGCCCACAACTGCACTTGAGCGTTAATTAGCGTAGGCTTTTCGGGACTCCACAGCAATTCGTTGCGGTAGTCGTCGATACCAGGGTCGGAGAGGGCGATGCGGCGGTGGATTTCGCCGTTGATGACTTCGTAGGTGTCGTTGACTAGCAGCAAACAGCCGATCGACAGTTTAACTTTAATCTGGATTCCCGACTGGCGATCGCCCGCGACAAAAGCTTCAAAACCGATTTCCCAGCGTTCAAACTGGGGAGTCCAGCGGATGCGCTCGATATAAGTGTGAGGCACCAATTCTACCCAGACTGTCTGCCAAATGCCGGTCGTGCGCGGATACCAAATACTGTGGGGCTCTATTTGCCAGTCTTGCTTGCCGCGCGGTTGCTCCAAATCTTGGGGGTCGTCGTGGGCCCAGACTGTCACCCGCTGCGGCCCGTTGAGGTTCACAATTGCTGTAATGTCTGCGGTGAAAGGAGTGTGTCCGCCTTCGTGTTCGATGACAAACTGACCGTTCACCCAGACGCGGGCGCGGTAGTCTACGGCCCCAAAGTGGAGGAGAACTCTGCCTTCTGTGTGGGGTACGTCAAATTCGCGTTCATACCAGCAGTTGGCGTGAAAATTCGTGTCGCCGATCCCGCTTTTTGCGGATTCTGGAGCAAACGGCACTTCTATAGTGTGAGTCCACTCCGAAATATCGATCGGCTGCACGCAGTGACCCGCGTCATCGTAAGCAAATCTCCACTTACCATTGAGACAAATCCAGTTGCTCCGGCGCAGTTGGGGGCGCGGATAACCTGTTTTGCGTCCTTGAACTGTCACCTTACTATCAAGAGTTGCAGACTCTTCTATCTCGCAATTTTCTAGTTCTCTACCTAACCAACTCATCGGCACATCTACCCAAAGTTATATTTATAGGTTAGCTACAATTACCCCCACTTTGACAAGTTTTTTGCTGATTAATTTGCAAAAGTTCTGCCTATTAAAACAGCCTCATCTGAAGGCTCTCTTGTGCTGAAGTCATTAGTCAGAAGAAAAAAGAATAAACCAGGAAGATTTTTCCTATCCCCCACTCTCCCCCTCTCCCTCTAGCTAGCAAGACTTGGCAAACCTCCTAACGGTTCAGTTAGCTCACTTTTGAGAGAAAATTCTTCGGCAAACGGCAAACACTGAAATATTTGCTGTAGTCCCGTGAGTTCAAATAGAATTCTAACTTGTTCGCTCATGGCAGAGATCAAAAGTATACATTGGCTGTCTCTCACTAATTTTACGATCGCCACTACAGCCATTAACTCGGAATTTTTCAGAAAATTGATTTTAGAGAAATCCAGCATCAGAATTTTGCCACCGCTTTCAATGAGGCGCTGTATTTCTTTCTGAAACTGAGCAAATTGAGAAATTTCCAAAACCTCATGAGACAAAACAATTTTCACTAGAACGTTCATTTTTACCTCAATGCTTGTTTGAATTATTAAATAACTTTTGAGGAAAACCGAGTAAGTAAGGTGCTGTGTGGGCACCTTACCTTTTTACCCGTAACTCGCAGCTTCCAGCTACTTGCTAGCAGATTTGCCGTTGCCGTTGCCGTTGCCGTTGTTGACAGCAGCGACTTCTAGAGAAGTTGTGGTTGGGCGATGGGCGACTCCATGGGATGAGCTGACATTAGAGGCAGAACCGTTAACATTTTCTACCAATTCAATCATGGGCTTGGTAGTAATTTGTGTGTAAGTTGTCAGAGCTTGAGCGACCACTTGATCCATGTTGTAATACCTGTAAGTCGCCAGCCTTCCCACGAAAGAAACTCCCGGAGTTGCATCAGCCAAAGCCTTATATTTCTTGTAAATTTCGGCATTTTCCGGACGCGGAACCGGGTAGTAAGGGTCTCCCTCAGCTTGGGGATATTCGTAGACAATGCTAGTTTTTAGATGCTCTTGTCCGGTGAGGTATTTAAACTCGGTGCAGCGAGTATATAAATGCTCGTTGGGGTAATTTACCACCGGTGCTTCTTGGTGTACAGGTACGTTCAGCGTTTCGTGCTTAAATTCCAAGGAACGGTAAGGCAGTTTGCCGTAGCAATAATTGAAATAGGAATCGACAGGCCCGGTGTAAATCATTTCTCCGTAAGGGATAAAACCCTCAATCTCCCGGTAGTCGGTATTCAGCATCACCTTGATGTTTGGGTGAGAAAGCATCTTTTCAAACATCCGAGTGTAGCCGTGCAGGGGCATTGCTTGATAGGTATCGGTAAAATAGCGATCGTCCCGGTTAATGCGAGTGGGAACGCGGGCGATCACTGACTTGTCAAGTTCCGAGGGGTCCATGCCCCACTGTTTGCGGGTGTAGTTGCGGAAGAATTTCTCGTAAAGTTCGCGGCCGACTTTGCTGACAACGACATCTTCGGAAGTGCGAATGTAATCTTTTGGTTCTGCTACTTTCGCGAAGAAATCTTCTACTTCAAATGAGGTGAGATTCAGTCCGTAAAGCTGGTTGACGGTGTTGAGATTGATGGGAATTGGCAGCAGTTGACCGTCAACGCTGGCGAGGACGCGGTGTTCGTAGGGGCGCCACTCGGTGAAACGCGAAAGATACTCGAAAACAGGGCGCGAATTGGTGTGAAAAATGTGGGGGCCGTATTTGTGTACCAGGATGCCGTGGTTGTCGTAGTGATCGTATGCGTTGCCGCCGATGTGGTTGCGGGTATCAATTATCAGGACTGTTTTTCCGGCCTCATTTGCTAGTCTTTCGGCAATGACGCTACCTGCAAATCCGGCTCCGACGATTAAATAGTCAAACATTGAAACACCTCTGATTGTGGGTAAGGGTAAGGAATAATTGGTAATTGGACATACAGCGGGGAGGGTGGAGTGTTAGTTTTTGAATCCGTAAAGTGTAACTCTTTAACTTCAACCTCAACATTCCTAACTTAAAACTTTCATCCTGCCTTCGGCTTTCTGTTTTTTATCGTCGATCGCACTTTCGATCAACCCCAGCATTTCGCCCCAGGTATTGTCCCAAGAATTGTCTGCTAAAAAGGCGTCTACTTCGCTCAGCCACTTGGTGCGAACGTCCGAAGTTTCGCTGAAGATTTCTTCGGCACAAGCAACGAATTCTTCAGAATTGCTAGCAATCCGAACCAAGCCGTTTTCTCCGTATGGCCGCACCACGTCGCGGATAGGAGTAGAAATCACCGGTTTGCCGGCAGCGAGGTATTCTGGAGTTTTCGTGGGACTAATAAATTTAGTCGATTCGTTAATCGCAAAAGGCAACATGGCGATATCCCATCCGCCAAGATAGGCTGGCAATTCTTGATAAGATTTGCCACCAAGATAGTGGATATTTGGGTGAGTTGGCAGAGTTGCCGGATCGATTTTCACCACCGGGCCAATGATGACTAAATGCCAGTCCGGCCTTGCTTGGGCCATGCCCGCCAGCAGTTCGATATCCATGCGTTCGTCGATGACGCCATAAAATCCCAAACGCGGGTGAGGAATGTCTTTTTGATCCGCCGGTTCTTCTGAAAGGTTCCTGGCTGTCGCAAAGTGTTCTTTTTCGATGCTGCTGGGGAAGGGGTGAATGTTTGGGTGCTGGTGCTGTTTGGCTTCGTAAAGGTTGTGTCCCCCGGTAAATACTACGCTGGCCCGCTTTAATAATTGGTTTTCATTGGCTTTTAAATCCGGGTGCGCGCCTTGGAATGCTGACAGTTCATCCATGCAGTCGTAGACTACAGCTAGCGGCTTTAAGTGGCTTGTGAAACTGACAGCCATTGGTGTGTAATACCACAGAATGTACTGGCTAATTTCTGCCGCTCGAAACAAATCATCTAGCATGGCTTGCTGAGCAGTTTGTGCTGTTGCTTCGCTGGTTCCTTCGCTCAGGTGCGGTACTATTACCCAGACTCCGCTTTCGTGGATGCTGACATCAAGCCACCAATCTGTAGCCGCGCTAAACACAGGTTCTTCTACAAAGAATACGCGACGTTTTTTGGCACAGCGGCTCAATAGATGTTGCGGACGCTGATAGACAAAATTCCACCGCAAATGAGACAGGCAAACTAAATCTGGTGCATCTAAAGCCTCAGTGTTTGATAAGTTGGCTCGCACTGCGGGCGATGCAGCGAATTGAGAGGGGGATTTTGCTGGATCTATAGAGGTAAATCGGATCTCCCATGCTCGATCTTTATTGCTATAATTATTGTTTACTGAGTTTTCTGGGGGCGACATATTAGCCTCTGGAATTTGTCAATGAAAATTTGTCAGTTAAAATTGGTCAAGAGGATATATTTCTCAGCAGGGTCTTACTGAAAGTCGCAAGCATAAATCTGAGAACTTTTATTGACGAGCAAGCGCCGCATTCAGTGAGCCAAACAAAGAAACTGTTTAGCTGCGGAAAAAACAGGCTTATCTGCTTTTTTCAAAATTGAAACTTAGAGATAAGTTATTATTGTTAGACTTGCTATTGTTGTTAAATGTAACCCAGTTTTTCTGCCCTAACTTCTATCTGAAGGATGACTTTTATCTCAGGAGACACCTACCTTGCATGCTGGGTTCAAAAGCCTTTAAAATGCCGATCGACCTTGTAAAATGACTCTTAACTGGCAGGTACGGGGTGAAAAAAGAGCGAGTTTGATTGCTTTATTTGAAGATGAGAGAAAATTTGCCATCAAGTTTATGTTGCTTTTTGATTTGACAAACCTTGCTTTTTTTTAACTCATCCGATCGCTAATTTGGGAAATTTGTATCCTTATATACCAAGTTGCGCCAGAGATTTATGACTTCCGATAGATTAACAATTGACAGTTTATGCAGTGGGGTTAAACTCACATAATATCACCTATCTCAACAATATCAAAGAAAACAGGTAATGGCAACGACAAACCTAAGATTTTGTGCGAGTATGTAGCAAGAAACCAAGATGATGACATTTGGGCTGTGGGCGTCAGTTTAACCTTGTGTCCACAGCACAAATGTCAATCATCCCTCTAAGGGCGGGTTCGCCGATATCTGCAATCAAAAGCCAAATATCCACGTAAACCCGCGACTAGAAAATAGCACCAACTTTACAGTCGGCGGCTGTCAATTTTGGCGATTCCCCCTCCAAAGGCAAAATCTTGCACCGTCGAACTCTTTAAGAAATCGTGAGGAAAACCCAATTCAATTGCACTTACTTTGTCTAACTGCTGCATTTGTTCGGGGGTTAATTTGAACTCCAAACAAGCCAGATTTTCCTGAAGTTGCGAGAGTTTGCGCGAACCCACAATCGGAATAACTTCGACTGGCTGTTGGATCAGCCAATTTAGCGCTACTTGAGAAGCAGGTTTCCCAATTTCGGCTGCTATTTTGCTAAGTTCGTCAGCAATTTTGAGGTCTCGTTCGTTAATTTTTCCCGATTCAGATGAATTCAGCCGTTTAGCTTCGCTGGCTGTTTCTGAAGTGTTGTATTTTCCTGTCAGTAAACCGGCTGCTAAGGGACTCCAAGCTGTGACGCCAATATCAAAGGCTTTTGCCATAGGGATCAAGTCCCGTTCAGGAGTTCGTTCTTTTAAAGAATACTCGATTTGCAAGCCGATAAATGGTGTCCAACCGCGCAGGTGGGCGATCGTATTTGCTTGAGAAATAATCCAAGCCGGCGTATCGGAAATGCCGATGTAAAGAACTTTGCCGGCGCGTACTAAATCGTCAAAAGCGCGCATTACTTCTTCGACGGGTGTGGTAAAATCCCAAGCGTGCAGCCACAGCAAATCTATGTATTCAACTTGCAATCGCTTCAAACTTGCCTCTACTGCTTGCACCATATTTTTGCGGTGGTTGCCGAAACCATTGATTTCGCCATTCTTCATGTTGAGGCTATACTTAGTGGCAACTACCCATTTTTCGCGATCGGCTGCGATGAACTCACCGACATATTTTTCGCTAGTACCGTTGGTGTAGAGATTCGCGGTATCAATGAAATTGCCGCCCGCTTCTGCAAAGGCGTCGAACATTTTCCGGCTTTCGTCGTATGAGCTCCCCCAGCCCCACTCTTCCCCAAAAGTCATGGTTCCGAGGCAGATTTCGGAAACGCGAAGTCCGCTGTGACCTAATAGTTTGTATCTCATGTCACCCTTCCGCTAGTTAATGGTTGTTAACAGTTTAGATCGGGATTTCCCAAACTGTTGCCATCAGTCGGGGTGGCGGGCTTTTGTAATCTGTTAGCGCTGCGCTGAATGTTGAGTGTTTTGCCAAGTCAATCAAAATTTCGTAGCAGGGGCGATGCTGTCTCGCCCCTGCGTTTAGTTTAAACAGCGCGCAGGGGCGATCGGCTTACCAATGTATTTAGGATTACATTTCTAAATTAAAATACAGTAAAATCGGTAAATTATAATCTACCTTTAGGTAGGTATTTACTGACATGAGTTATATATAAAAAAATGTTCTATTTTATATAAGAAAACCAAACTGAACGAGAAAAAATATCTGTAGCTAAATTAACTTTTTAGCGTTATAGTGATTTACAGATTACAAAAACTAGGTGACTCACTTGGCTGACATCGTTGATACCGCCGTTTCGGCAGGCTCTTTTACTACCCTAGTTGCTGCCGTCCAAGCCGCTGGTTTAGTAGATACTCTTAAAGGCGCTGGCCCCTTCACAGTTTTCGCCCCTACAGACGAAGCTTTTGCTAAGCTTCCCGCAGGTACTGTAGAAGCACTGCTTAAGGACATTCCTAAGCTGACAAAAATCTTGACTTATCATGTCGTTTCTGGCAAAGTTATGGCCGCTGATGTGGTCAAGCTGAAATCTGCCAAGACAGTTGAAGGTTCAGAAGTTAAAATTGATGCTTCCAATGGCGTCAAAATCAATGATTCTACCGTTACAACAGCCGATGTTGCTGCTGATAATGGTGTCATCCATATTATTGATTCAGTCTTGCTTCCTGCGTAAGCACAGATTTAGATAGCCCAATACTATCTTGAGGGCGGTGGCTGTTGTTAGCCACCGCCCTGTTTTCGTTGATAGTTGAGATTTAAATATTTTACGCAGCTCGATAATTAAAACTATTATAGATTAGCGGGAATTGGCCGATCGCACTGGGCTTGAGTCTGTCCCAAATTTGTCGCTGCTGAGTTTACCGGGAAAACTGGTTGCAGGCTAACTCCCACAGGTACTCTGGAAAAAAAATTATCAAAAAAATAAAAAAGTGCGATCGCGTTAACAATTGCCGATAATTAGCGGCCCACTTATTTTGCACTTTCGGGCTGATTCCCGGTTGATGCGTAGATACCATGCCACCAAACCCAACATTTCTCCGAGAAACTGGGTTTACCAGGCCTTGTCCTAATTAAGATACAATAAGAGCCACAAAGAAAGTGCGATCGACATTATTTGACATTCAAGCTATGCAATCTACAACTCAGTCCGAGACAGAACCGGCGATGGACGCTCCCAAACACGGCTTACCCGTTACCATCATTACAGGATTTCTCGGCAGCGGCAAAACAACCCTGCTCAACCACATCCTGACCAACCAGCAGGGTTTGAAAACAGCAGTTTTGGTAAATGAATTTGGCGAAATCGGCATCGACAACGAACTGATTGTCACCACCGACGACAACATGGTTGAGCTGAACAACGGCTGCATTTGCTGCACTATTAATGAAGATTTAGTTAATGCAGTTTACAAAGTTCTGGAACGTCAAGAAAATCTCGATTATCTGGTAGTCGAAACAACCGGACTCGCCGACCCGCTGCCAGTAGCAATGACTTTTTTAGGAACAGAACTGCGCGACCTGACTCGTCTCGATTCGATAGTTACAGTAGTAGACGCAGCCAACTACAGCTTAGATTTATTCAACTCTCAAGCAGCTTACAGTCAAATAGCTTACGGCGATATAATTATCCTCAACAAAACTGATTTGGTTGAAGAAGCAGATTTAGATTTGTTGGAAGTTAAGATTCGGGATGTCAAAGAAGGTGCTCGAATTCTGCGAACAGTAAAATCGCAAGTTCCCCTACCGCTTGTCCTCAGCGTCGGATTGTTTGAATCGGACAAATATTTCCAATCTGAAGAAACTCCTAGCAGTCACGACCACGAACATCACGAACATCACGAACATCACGAACATCACGACCACAGCCATCACGACCATCACGACCACAGCCATCACGACCATCACGACCACAGCCATCACGACCACAGCCATCACGACCACTCCGACCATTTAGAAAATGACGGATTTACCTCAATTTCTTTCCTGAGTGACAAGCCGTTTTCTCTGAGAAAATTTCAATATTTCTTAGACAAACAAATGCCAACAAATGTGTTTCGCGCGAAAGGAATTATGTGGTTTGAAGAAAGTCCCAAACGGCATATTTTTCACTTGAGCGGCAAGCGATTTACGATGGACGACGACGAGTGGAAAGGCGATCGCAAAAACCAGCTTGTTCTCATCGGTCAGGGTTTGGATACCGAGACTTTGCGATCGCAACTCGAAAACTGTCTTTGTATGCCTTCAATCAATCGCGGCAAAGGTTTTGGGAAAAACTAAAGGTTACTGGTTCCCAGGCTAGAGCCTGGGAACCGATGTAAGCGAGGCTCTGCCTCTCTGGTACTTAGGAAGATAGGAGGCAGAGCCTCTGGATCTGCGTTACCAGGCCAGAGCCTGGTAACGAGTAAGGATCGCGAATTAAATAACTTACAATTTTAATTGTTATTGTGGGATGGGCGTCCCGCCCGTCCAAAAAGGACG
>NZ_JAUBUC010000101.1:0-21983 GCF_036705285.1 Microcoleus sp. B4-C1
AAAATTACGGGGCAATCCCCCCAGCAATTAGCCTACGACATAGCCGTGCAAGCGTCAATCCATCAGGAACCAGTCGAGGAATCGGAAATCGAACAATTTATTGAAGACGTAATGATACCTTTGGGTGAAAAAGCAAAAAACAAGCATCAACCCAAATATCATTACGTCTTTAAAGAAATGAATTAAGGAAAAACGGTCAAGTTGCAATCTTGACCGTTTTAAGGAGCTGTCTTGGCTAACTGTCCTCTATTCGCATCTATCAATTTATCATGCCAACCAAAAACAAGCACCACATCACCGAGCTAATCAAATCGGCAAAAGAACGATTCGACAACTTTAGCGATGCCGAAACACAGGAAGTATTTATCACAATCAGAGAAGCAAAAGCCAGAGGACTGTTGCGAAAGCAACCTCCCGACCGCTGCCTAAGTAAATATGTCAACGCTGCAAACTACCTGTTAAATCTTTACTCAACAGATGAATTTGCAGCAGTTTTAACTCAAAACATTGACTACCTCTACGCCTACATCGCCCTGGTAGCAACAAACTCCATCACCACAACCGCCTGACGAGCGCCGCCTGACTCAGCGGCCGAAACTCCCCTTATTAAGGGGGAGTCGCGGATCGATTCCAACCCGATCGCCAATTAAAAAAGGCGCGATTTAGGGCTTTCAGATTGAAACAAGCTGTCACGGCTTTTTTGGTTTCACAAGCTCGGTCGCTGCCTGATTAATTGTTATCTCGCGCACTTAGAAGCTTTAAGAGTGAAGTAGGCTCATGTGGCCTTTGGGTGATTCATAAGCTGCTGCTGCGAGATTTGGAAACCTCACCCTCAAAAATGGAATGACCCAAATTATTGGCTTGGATATTAGCAAAGCCTCGGTTTCGTGCTGCTTAATATCAGAAAAAATTGACGAACCTCGCGAGTTTTATTACCGCTACAATTTCCACAAATTTGCTGCTACCGCCCACGGGATTAATGAATTACTTGCACTAATTGGATCGGAATTGGATCGGGAAAACACGATCGCAATAATGGAACCGACAGGGATTAACTACCAAATCCTCTGGGGTACGCAATTGGCACGGGCGGGGGTAGAAGTGCGGCTAGTCGGGCATAAGGAGTTAAGAAGTTTTCGGGAGCATCACCTTGGACTGCCAGACAAAGACGACGACGCCGACGCGCTTGCCCTTGCAATTTATGGCTGGGATTACATCGACACACCGCGCCGATTTGTCCAAACGCGCGATCGCACAATCGTACAAATTCGCCGGCTAGTGCTCCGGCTCGCGCATCTCAATCGGGTGCAAAGCCCCATCATTAATCGAGCGCGGCAAGATTTAGCATGGCAATTCCCAGAAGCGGCGCTGATTAAATCCCTGCGGTCTGGTGAAAAAGTGCCTCTGTTGTGGGGTTGGCTCTGCGGCGAGCGGCAGTCTGTCAAATACGATCTACTACTGGAAAAGTCTATCGGCCTTGGCATCACTGACGAACTGAGGAAACACGCCGCCCGCATCTGTGACTTGCAGCGGGAAGAAATGGTACTCGATTTTGAGCTTTCCAAACTTGTGAGCGAACCGCAGTTCTTGCCGTACCGTAAAGTATTTGCTCGGTTTGGTTTTGGCCGCCGCGTTGAAGCTTTGTTACTTAGTCAAATTTTCCCCTTTGAAAATTACCTCGCCGCCGACGGCAAACCCGATATCAAAATTCGCAAGGGAAGGCGATCGGGCAAACCGACAAAGCGGCACTTGTCACTTCGCAGGTTTTGCAAGGCTTTGGGATACGCGCCGTCGCAAGAATCAAGCGGCGACTTGCAAAAATCTAAAGTTGTTGGCGGTTCGGATTTATGCCGCCGTGCTCTTTGGCAGTGGATTTTTACCAGAGTCGAGGTAAAACGCGCTCGCATGGGTAACGACATCGGCGATCGGCTCGGCGAGATTATGGACGAGGAAAAAGCCAGCGGCCGACCGGTGCGGTTGGTGCGATCACGCGTGGCAGCTAAAGCGGTTAAGCTGTTATTCAAAGAACTGGTGCGCGAGCTTGTTCACTCCCAAAATCTATAATCTAAAATCTAAAATCCAGCAGGAATAATTACTAGAGTGAAACCAAAAACCTTAAATCGGACTTTGCCGCTAGCAACCTTTGAGGCTGCTTACCAGTTGTTACAGCAAATGGCTGAAATCCCAGGGGCGATTTGGCTGACCGACGATGCGATCGCTGATTCTCAAAATCTGGAAAATTCGTCGGAAAGGTTTGCAGCAGTAGTATCAGAGCATTTTAGCGCGCTGCTGCGGGGCAATCTATTAGATGAGTTCGCAAAAAACGGACACAAGCACAGCGAAAAAAATCTCAATTCGCAATTGAATGTGCAGTTGACTTTCGACCCCGGGGCGATCGCCAATTTCCTGTCTACCCTCGCAGACAAACTCGCAGAAATAAAGCCCGCACCCCCGTGGAAAATTGACATTCGCGCCATCAAACAAGCAATTAAAAATATACAGCCCAACTCGGCCGTTCTTCAAAGCGAATTCACCCTAAATTTGCTGGATATTCTAGCTGCTAAGGCCAGCCAAAATAATCGCCTGCCCCTACACAGCCAAACAGAAATAGAGGGAAAATCAGCGCCCAAAATTATAGATCCAGAAACGCTACAAAGCCAGATTGCCGAAGCCGTCAATCAATTACAAATTGCCAGTCCCTGCATTTCATTTTGTCAGCCAGTAGAAGATGCTTTGCAGCAACAGCTTGAACAAGAGCGACTTTTGAATCAGGTGACAACTCAAATCCGCCAGAGTTTGGAATTGCCTGTAATTTTGTCAAAAGCAGTCGAGCAAGTGCGAGAGTTTTTGGAGGTTGATCGCCTGTTAATTTATCAATTTGAAAAAGTGCCAGCGCCGCACAAGGCCGAGTTAGCTAAAGAAAATCCTGCGGCAGTTTCTGGGTGTGGCGAAATCATAGCAAATTCCGGGTCTTACTTGTATTTAGGTCGTGTAACTTACGAAGCTTTAGCTAACGATACTATCTCGTCTGTACTGAATTTTAGTGAAGACGCGCAGTGTTTTACCAATGGAGTCCTTGACCGAGAAAAATATCGCAAAGGTTTGGCTTTGTGCGTCGCGGATGTGGAAACAAGTTACTCTTCGCAGCCTTGTTTTTTAGAGTTGATGCGGCGGGCGAAGGTGCGGGCAAAGTTGCTAGTGCCGATCGTAGTTCAAGACGACTTGTGGGGGCTGCTAATTGCCCACCAGTGTACTTTTCGCGAGTGGGAAGAAAGCAAAAAAACATTTTTGCGACAAATAGCAGAACATTTGGCAATCGCCATTTACCAAGCCGAACTTTATGCACAAGTCCAGCAGCAAAAGCGCACCTCAGAACAGCGCGTAATAGAGCGCACGCGAGAACTGCGCGATGCACTGGTTGCAGCCCAGTCTGCCAGCCTCGCCAAGAGCGAATTTTTGGCAGCTATGAGCCACGAATTGCGGACTCCTCTGACTTGCGTCATCGGCATTTCTGACACGCTGCTGCGGTGGTCTTACGGCAAAGTTGGCAGTAAAGAAGTGCCAGTGCAAAAGCAGCGACAGTACCTGCAAACTATCCGAGACAGCGGCGACCATTTATTAGAATTAATTAACGATATTTTAGATTTATCGCAAGTAGAAGCGGGAAAAGCAATATTAAAAATTAGTGAATTTTCACTTTCTAAATTAGCTTCTCAGAGCCTGCACGCTCTCAAAGAAAAAGCGGCGGCTAAAGGCGTGGAACTGGTGCAAGAACAGCGGATAAAACAAGAGTGCGATCGCTTCATCGCAGACCCGCGCCGCGTGAGACAAATTCTCTTCAATCTTTTAGGAAATGCGATTAAATTTACTCCCGAAGGCGGGCGAGTTATTCTGCGAGTTTGGGTGACAGAAGATAAAAATCGAACCCCGGCAGTGCGACAACCTGGTACTGCACCTGCTGGCAGTACCGCTGTTTTTCAAATCAAAGATACCGGCATTGGAATTCCCGAAAATCAGCGATCGCTGTTGTTTCAAAAATTCCAGCAGTTGGATTCCCCCTACCGCCGCGAATACGGCGGCACCGGTCTGGGATTAGCCTTAACTAAACAGTTAGTAGAGCTTCACGGCGGTGCGATCGAAGTCAAATCTCAAGTTGATGTCGGCTCTACTTTTACCGTTTTTATACCCATCCAAACTCTAACCAAAGATGAATCCACAAAATTAACCTATGAAAAATCTAATTCATCTTTACCGCTGCATTATTCCTCGCGCGGTAGCCTCGTACTCGTGGAAGAAGATGAAGAAACTGCCATGCTGATTTGCGATATCCTGACAGCAGCAGGACTGCAAGTGGTGTGGATGATTGAAGGTTCAGCGGCGGTGGAACAAATTGAACTTTTGCAGCCGAATGCTGTGATTGTCGATATGCGTTTGCCCGGTATGAATGGCTGCGAAATAATTCACCAACTGCGCGAAAAACCCGCTACTGAAAATATCAAGATTCTGGCTTTAAGCGCTAATGAAATTCCGCCCGATCAGATATCTTTTGTGACGGCGGGAGCTAACGATTGTTTGGCTAAACCGATTCATCCTGAGCAATTGCTGGACAAAATTATTTCTTTAATGGCTGGAATTGGTAATGGGTAATACAATTTTAGATTTTAGATTTTAGATTTTAGATTTGGGAATGACTCATTGGATATGGGTTGGGATATGGTCTACAGTTACATTCTTTTTTTGAACTGGTATAATTTGTAATTCCCAATGCCCAATGCCCCATTCCCCCTTCCCCATGATTAATTGTCAAATTCCTACAGGATTAATTGTTTCTTGTCAAGCACCTGCTGATTCGCCGCTGCACGATCCGATCGTAATTGCGGCAATGGCTCGAACCGCCATCAATCGAGGTGCATCGGGCGTGCGGATTGACACTCCGGCTCACATTGGGGCGGTGCGAAAACAGATATCCGCTCCCATAATTGGGATTTGGAAGCAGCAATTGCCGGGATGCGAGATTTATATTACTCCTCGGTTTGAAGACGCGCGGGCGATCGCTACTTCGGGAGCCGATATTATCGCCGTTGATGCTACTCTGAGAAACCGTCCTGCTGGTGGCGAAGACTTAAAGACATTAATCGGGCGAATTCACAGTGAATTGGGCAAATTAGTGATGGCGGATATAGATACAATAGAAGCTGCGATCGCGGCAACCGAAGCTGGTGCAGATACTGTAGCAACTACTCTTTTTGGCTATACTGCCCAGACGGAACATTTCTCGCCGCCGGGATTTGATTTGCTTGCGGAAATGGTAGAAAAGCTTAAGGTTCCCATTATCTGCGAAGGCGGGATATCGGGGCCGGAAATGGCTAAAAAAGCCTTGGATTTAGGAGCGGTGGCTGTTGTGGTGGGGACAGATATTACTGGGATTGATCTTAAGGTGACAGCCTATAAGTCGCTGATGGGGAAGTAAGTTCGGCAACGCATTGTTTAACGGATGTAACGGATGTAACGGATTGAAGGAAGTTCGGCAACGGATTGTTTAACGGATGTAACGGATGTAACGGATGTAACGGATTGAAGGAAGTTCGGCAACGCATTGTTTAACGGATGTAACGGATGTAACGGATTGAAGGAAGAAGGGAGAAGAAAAATTCGGCGATAGAAATCGCTTGTAGAGAAACGAAACGCGCCAGCTAAGGGTGGGAAATATCGGGCGATTTCTATCGCCCTTTATCAGGGGAAGTTGCTAAATCAGTGCGCCATTGATAAAGCTGCTAACTACAGCCAAGGCGATCGCCCCCACTACCGCGCTCCAAAGGCCCATCCGCAAACTAAATCCTTCAACTAGCTTCGCAGCCGAGGCAAAAACTATCACATTCATTACAAAAGCAAACGCGCCGGAAAGCAATCCCAGCGTCAGTAGGTTCGGCACGAAAAAAACTGCTTTCAGAATTGGCAAAATTAAAACATTCAACATTCCCAAAACCGCAGCGGAAATTACTGCTTTCGGTGTGCTGTCAATTTCTACGCCGATCGGGAGTTGAGAAATTAGCAGCAAGCTGCTGCCCGTGACCAGCCAAGCAATCAAAAAATCGATCGGTTCCACAGCGCCCCTACCTCCTTAACAGTTGAATTGTCAGAAAAACCTGATATTTAACATATACCTTATATACCTTAATTAAACAATCCGGCTGATTCGTCTGCCAATCGACAGAATTTATGTCTGTTACTAAAGAGTTAGGAGTTATAATCCCTGTAATCATCTGCCCAATCATCCGGATGGGGACCGTATCAACCTGTTAGTTGAATAAAAAGAGCAGATTAATTAATATGGCTGGCGATTTTTCTTTTAACTCTAAAATCCGATTCGACAAAAATGGCTTGGACAATGCTTCACGGCAACGCAGCCGATCGCTCCAAGTTATGATTTTTATGCTGCTCGTCACTACCTTGATGGCGCTACCAATATTTCGTCTAGCCGAATTGCAACTGGTACAGGGAGCCTACAACCGACAACGGGCGGAAAATAACCGCATTCGCCCTGTTTCAGTCCCAGCGACTCGCGGTCAAATTTTAGACCGCAACGGCAAAATTTTTGCGGCCAGCCGCGTATCTCGATCGGTCTATGTGTGGCCAAAAGAGCGATCGGCCAAAGAGTGGCAAGAGATCGCCGCTACACTGGGCCCGATCGTCAAACTTCCGGCAGCCGAAATTGTCAAAAAAATCGATGCCGCTGGCTACAGATCGGCCCTGCCAGTGCGAATTAGTAAGGATATCGATGTCGGTACTTTCGTCGCTTTGGGAGAACAAGCTAATACTTTGCGGGGAGTTGAAATTCGCGTAGAATCGAGCCGAGACAATCCCCACCAGCAATTAGCAGCTCACCTTTTGGGGTACGTCGGCGAAGCTAGTTTAGAGCAATTAAAAGCTAACCCTGTATATCCGATGGGGATGCTCGTGGGTCAAATGGGAGTGGAAAAATTAGCCAATTCAACTTTAGAGGGCGTTTGGGGAAACCGTTTAATCGAGGTGAATGCTAAGGGCGAGGAAATCCAAGATTTAGGTGTAAAAGACCCTATTCCCGGCAAACCGGTGCAGCTAACTTTAGATTTAGATATGCAGAAAACTGCAGAAAAAGCTTTGGGCGATCGCCTGGGTGCAGTTGTGGCGATCGACGTAAAAACCGGAGCTCTTTTAACAATGGCTAGTTGGCCGACATTTGACCCCAATATTTTCACCCGCAAGGTGACTCAAACAGAATGGGAGCGGCTGCAAGGGCCAGAAAAACCGTTTTTAAATCGAGCCGTTCAAGGTTATCCAGTCGGTAGCACTTTTAAAATTGTCACTGCTATAGCGGGGATGGAGTCGGGCAAGTTTTCTCCTGACTCGACTGTGGCCACTTCTTCTTCAATTACGATCGGCGGAATTTCTTTTAACGAACACAGCGGCGGTTACGGCGTTATCGGTTTCCGCGACGCTTTAGCCTACAGCAGCAATACGTTTTTCTATCAAGTAGGTATGGCTGCTGGCCCCGAAGAAATGGCGAAAGCAGCTAAAAAAATGGGCATTGGCGGTACTATTAATTTAGACCTTTTGGGGTTGGAATCCGCCAATCACGGTCAAGTTCCGGTACCAGCAGAGAAACAGAAAATGTATGGGGAAGATTGGTATGTTGGGGATACGGTAACAATGTCGATCGGTCAAGGTTTGGTACTTTGTACTCCCCTCGAATTGGCTGTGATGGTGTCAACTGTTGCTAATGGCGGTTATCGAGTTCAGCCGCATTTGTTGGCTTCTCAAACCAACACTCCTATTACCAAAAAAGTTCCCACAGGTATTAAGCCTGCAACTTTGAATGTTGTTCGCCAGGGATTGATTGACGTGGTGAAAAAAGGTACTGGCAGACGCATGAATGATGGTACAATTCCGTTAAGTGCGGGCAAAACTGGAACGGTGGAAATGCCCGGTCATCCTGACAATTCTATGTATGTGGGTTTTGCTCCTGCTGACAAACCGGAAGTTGCGATCGCAGTTATAGTTGAAGGCGGCGGATTTGGTTCTGTATCGGCGGCACCAATTGCTCAAGAGGTATTCCGAACCTATTTTCAAAAGCAGGGTTTTAAACCTACTAATAAGCCTCTATAGTCATTAGTTAATAGTTTACTGCTGACTGTTGACTGTTGACTGTTGACTGTTGACATTTTGTCCAATACTTCGATCGCACTATTCTTGATATCTTGGAAAAGTGCGATCGATCAAAAGTTTTCCCCTACCAACCGTCTCACTTCCACGGTCGATAAATTCATCATTTGCGCCACCTGTTCCAGACTCATTCCAGAATTTAAGAGTTGAGTTACGAGCTCGCGCAAAGCTGACTCCGCTGCCAGTCGTCCCAGGTTTTCTTCCTTGTGAGTCTTCAAAAACTCACCCGTTTCAGGAACTCTAAACCTCAATTCTCCTGAAATTAGATGCAATTCCAGTCCCAGCACTTCACTGAACAACCACAGCGTATCGAAAGCGATATTGTTGGCTGCAATCGGCTCGTACTGATTGTTTATCAAACGTACTCCCTGTAAAATCGGATTTAGGAAATCTCCCGACGGATCGTACTGAAAATATTCCCTAACTCCCAAAGCCCGATAAATTTCCGGTTTAGTTTCTTGGTCTTTCGTCTGAGTTGTTTCGGAAGTAATTTCTAGGACAAAATCTGGAGTAATTCCCCCTTCTTCCCAAACTTTATAATTATCCCTTTTGCGGTTAGCCACTCCAAACACCACATAAATATCCGGAGCAACAACCGCTTGGTTGTTCCCTTGTTCATAATAAATGAAAGAATTAGCTGACACGTAAACATCAGAACGTTCTTGAAAATAAAGCTTGACAGCTTCTACACTGTAAGTCATGTAATCGCGCGTGATGTCGCTTTCAGCCATCGGCTCTCCGTCGCTGCTGGGATATTCAATTTCTACTTGTTCGACTTGAGTTAAAATTGTCATTTTTCAATTTTCCTCAAACTTAATTAATTTAATGGTAGCATTCTGTCGGAGTTGGGAAAAGTTCGAGATTCCTCAAAAAAATCAACAGCCATAAGGTACGCAGGGAGCACGCTACATAATTAGGTTCTGCGTCCTGGACTGTAAGGCTGGTAAGATGGTGTACAGATACAGACTATTTAAATTTTAATTAATCCCTCTGTCTAAAATAATCATTTCCGAACCAACAACTGGACTTCTAGCTATTAACTTGCCTTCCATATTCGCAATTTCTAACTTACTAAAATCGAGCGAGTTAGCCTCCTTCCACATTTTAGTTGCTAGTTGATTTTGCTCGACTGCGCTGAGTTTGTACCAATCTTCAGCGACTTTCACAGTCAAAATGCTGCTGGAAAAATTAGCTTGAACAGACTCAACTAAACCGCCACCCAGTCGATCCTTAATCTCAGTAACTTGATTTTGAATCGCAGCAATCAGAGACTGTTCGGGCGTCAGCGGCGGCGGTGGGATAAGTTCTACTGGTTGGGGTTTTTCTGGAGCCACTAAATCGGGCAACTTGCTTTTGAATTTAGTAGAGATTGGCTCAGATGGTACGATCGCCTCTGGCGATTGCGGCGTTCCCGATGCCATAAAATCATCAAAGGTTGGCGGCGATTGCGGCGCTGCTGGCAGAGGCACTTTTGCTACTTTCTCCGGCGGTTTTGCTGAGAAACTGTTGAAAGTTAAACCGACTGCAACGATCAGAATTGCTGCTATAGCGGCGTTTAAAATTGGATCGGACAGCTTCTGGTTCGTAGATGGTGGCAGTAGCGATCGCACTAGCCGCACAATACTTTGCCAAAGTATACCGACGTTCTGTAAAAAACTCCCTTCCCTGCGTTGGGATACAGGCTTTTTATCAACTTTTACAGCAACTTTTGGCGGCACGCTGTTAACTTCTGCAGCAACAGCGGGAGGAGTTACTGTTGCTGAGTCAGAAGCGGTGGGCGCGATCGGCTTTTGGGTCTGCAACGGCGGTTCGGCTGGTAATTTTTTCCCTTTTTTTCCCAAATTCCCAATCGATGCCATCAAAGTTTTGATTCTCTGATTTTTGGGAACCGCGCTGCTGGCATTTTGAGTTTTGCTGCCAGTGGGGGCAGACTTTGCAGCCGAATCAACCTGCGGTGTCGGAGATTGAGAGGGTTCTGGAGTTGACTGGTTTAGTTGTTCTTCTGACATTTTTTCTGCCTTCGGGCGTTCCAAATATATTTAAAAGCGATAAATTTTAGTTGAGCCATCTCAACCTTAATTTATCATTTAACTTAGTTGTAACGGAATCAAAATGAGCATCAAACGCCGTCACTTTCTACTTTTAGGCAGTCTCAGCAGCTTTGGTTTTGCCGGAGTCTGGAAAATGTTTCAGCTTCGGACTGCCTGGGATACAGACACCGATGCTGCTGTGGCTTCTAACGTTGAGGCCCAAAGGGCGATCGTCCCTTTGCCGGCCTCACCGCCTATTTTACGCTTTATTTCGGTTGCCGACACCGGTACGGGCGCTGAAGGTCAGTATGCTGTGGCTGAGGCGATGGCCCAATATCACCGCGGCAACCCTTTTAATGTTGCTGTTCTCGCCGGCGATAATATCTACAATAACGGCGAAATTGAAAAAATTAATGCTGTTTTCGAGCGGCCTTATCAGCCATTATTGCAGCAAGGCGTAAAATTTTATGCTTGTCTGGGAAATCACGACATCCGCACTGCTAACGGCGATCCGCAAGTTAAATATGCGGGTTTTAATATGCAAGGTCGCTACTATACTTTTCGCCGCGATCCCGTACAGTTTTTTGCTTTAGATACAAATCACAATGCTGACTGGGAAAATCAGCTTGTTTGGCTGGAAAAAGAGTTGAGTCAGAGCACCGCACCTTGGAAAGTTGTGTTCGGCCACCACCAGATTTATTCCTCTGGGGTGTACGGATTGAATCAATCTTTTATTAAGACTTTGGCGCCTTTGTTTCAAAAGTACGGCGTGCAGCTTTATATCAACGGACACGAGCACAGTTACGAACGCACTCGCTCGATTAACGGTACGACTTATTTAATTTGCGGTGCCGGCGGGGGCACTCGTCCGGTGGGGCGTTCTGAGTGGACGGAGTATTCTGCTAGCCGCCTGAGTTTTGCGACGTTTGATGTCTATGATGACCGGATGTTTGTCAGTTCTATTGGTACTGACAAACGGGTTTTTGATAGGGGAGTGATCGAAGTGCGATCGGCTTAATTCAAATTATATTCAGGAGAAGACAAAATGAATAGGGGTTGTAGAGCCAATAAAACTGGTTTTGTTTTAGAAACAACTGTAGAAGGTACGTTGAGAGGCCACGGATATCTCGAAATATGCCCCCAGTTGCCGAAAAAGCGCAAGCGAGATTGGCTCTTAATCTCTACTGAAAATCCCAAGCGATATGCTAAACAGGTTTATATCGGGTCTAGCATTTATGAAAGTGAAATAAATGTCGATTTTTACATTGTTAATTCCGCTTTGTTTCCTCTGGGTCTAATTGTTGAGTGCAAATGGCAAGAAGACAAAGGTTCAGTAGATGAAAAGTATCCTTACCTCAATTTAAATATTAAAAATTGTTATGGGGTTCCTACTATTGTTATAGTGGGTGGTGATGGTATGAGACAAGGTTCGATCGACTGGTTTAAAAAACAAATTCCTGACAATGACAATCTGTTGGCAGTTCACAAGCTCGAAGGTTTTATTACCTGGGCTAACAAATATCTGTAACAGGAATTATGGAACTTTGCCTCGTGTGGGGAAACTACGTATTGCTCCTACAAAATATGCTTAGGAGTGCGAATTAAATAATTTACACTCTTGAAAGTGGGAAGTAGGGGTTGGGCTTATAGCCCATCCTTTCTGGACGGGCGGGACGCCCATCCCACAAGAACCATCACGCATTCTAAGTTATTTAATTCTCATTCCTTAATTAGAGACTTTCCTTAAGGAAGATTTAAAATAAACGTATTAATACTTCTTTGATTTTGCCGCGCTTAAAACTATTAGAATTAATGCCCCTAGATGCTGATATTTCAATGAGTTTTGGCAGAGATTGATTTGGGAAAATTTGAGTATCGCTGTAGATTTTTTCGATAAAATCGCAGTTTGAATTAGACAGCATAACTTTCACGCCCCGTTCTGCAATTTCTGCAAAAATATCTCTCAGTTTAAGCTGTTCCGATTCTTTGAAATTATCCCGGCTGTAAGTCGTAAAGTTACTGGTGGCACTGATTGGATAATAAGGCGGGTCAAAATAAACAAAGTCTTCACTGCTGGTAGCAAAATCCAAAATTTCCTCGAATTTTCTGACTTCAATTTGAGCGGGCGCGAGTAAAGAGGAAACCGATCGCAATAAATCTGCTTGACAAATGTTAGGATTTTTGTATCGACCTATGGGAACATTAAATTCACCTTTTGAGTTTTCTCTGTAGAGGCCGTTGTAACAAGTTTTATTTAGGTAAATCAGGCGTGCTGCTTTTTCTATATCTGTTTTGTAGGAGCGCGATCGCACCCAGTAATAATAATTTTTATTGTCCTTGGTATGTTCTAACTGATGCTCCTCTAAAAGTAGAATCAGTTCCTCAACTTTATCCCTGACACAGCGATAAGCA
This sequence comes from Microcoleus sp. B4-C1, assembly GCF_036705285.1. Lineage (NCBI taxonomy): Bacteria > Bacillati > Cyanobacteriota > Cyanophyceae > Oscillatoriales > Microcoleaceae > Microcoleus > Microcoleus sp. B4-C1. Next base: position 12,645 of record NZ_JAUBUC010000101.1, read on the forward strand.
TTAATCAATTCAGGATTAATATCTGTTAAAATAGCTTGCAAACCAGGGTGCTGCTGTGCTAAGTAAAAAAATACAGCTCCGCCACCCAAAAAAGGCTCGTAGTAAGTTGTGAACTTTTCAGGAAAATAAGGTTGATATTGTCCAATCAACCTAGTTTTGCCTCCTGCCCATTTCAGAAACGGACGTGGCAAGACGAAAGAAGGTGCGGAAGCAGACATTTATCTAGAAATAACGGCCCTTTGACACTCCCCGACTATCAAGGTGCGGGGATTCTTAATTCAGCGACTAACCTTTAAGTGTTGCGTCCTTTCGGCAATACTCCGACTTTTCAACCGTAGAATCCTACCAATTAACGAGCCTGATTCGCAGCCACCAAGCGCGGGTCTGTCTCCAAAAGCGTACTAGAATACTTATCTAGAGTTTGGGTATGCCCTACCCTACTTAACAATCCTAAAAATAGTTTGTTTTGACTGGTTTAAGACTTACTGAATTCAGCCTCTAGCTGTTTAAAGAGTTTTCGCTGCTCTGCGTCCCCCGGTTTATGCCTAAAAGTGTGTCTCATGTCCTGTTTCACTTCGGGCAAAGGAATTTGACCTTGACTTTTATACTATACCCCAGATATCGGAACTTATCGGACTTTTTGAAAAAAGTTTTAAGAAATTAAAGCTGTCCTAGAAGGACAGGGTTTTAAACCCAAATTTTTGATAATATTTATCACAACTAGAACTCAATATAAATACTTCTGAAGTTCTTACCGGAGGTCGCGTGGCATTAAACAGACAGTGCCGGAGCCATCGGCGAAAAGTTTTCGTTAGAATTATATATGTCAGCCTCGCCGGCAAAAATGCCCGATCGCCCGATCGGCAGATTTAGCTTCGGCTGTGCCAAAATTGTCTAACTCGCTCACAAGTGTTACCAGTCAAAGATCGTGCTGTGACACTTTACCCCACCAAGCTCATGCAAGATTTTATTAATAACGTCTCTCGCTACCCGCGCTTTTTCATCACGATATGTCTGGGAATTTTCTTTTTCCTGTTCGAGCGACTCAAGCCCCTGCTCGATCGACCGGCAACTGCGATCGCCCTGATTAGTTCGATTGTAGCGACTTTTGTCTTTCTAACTTTTACACTGCGCGCCATGTTAGGCCTGAGTTCGGTTTAAAGCCTGCGCTTGAGCGCAAACATTAACTGCAAATTCAGTTAAAACACTAACTCCCAAAATAACTGCCAACTCTTGCAGGCGATCGCACACTTGACAATAGTCGCTGCGATAGATTGGAAGAGGAAAAAAATTGCGCTAGTTACGCCCGCGCTGCTCAACCAAGTTGCAGGCAAACATTACCGAAGTGCAGGACAAGCGTTTGGGGCTATCAACATTCACTGGGGAAATACTGCACCTCTGTTTCCCCGGTGTCCCACTTAATCATTAGGAAGCGGCACACCCCGCCCCGCTTTCCTCTCCCGTTAACCTGACGGTATCACGAGAGTTTCCAGCGGACAAGACAGATGAAGTTTGAACATATCTATCAATTTTTTCAAGACCCCCCTCCTGTTTATCTAAACAAGGAATTAGCTGTGTGTTACATTCTCTCCGTGTTATTGCGCGGAGATTCCTACGGTACAGAACTGATTGGCCAACTAGAGAGGGAATTCCCCATCTACCGACTTTCTGATACCGTTCTCTACAGCGCTCTGAAATTCCTCGAAGATGAAGGCGTAATCACCGGTTACTGGAAAAAAGTAGAAGGACGAGGCCGCCCCCGCCGGATGTATCAAATCCTCGCTGAGTGGCGGCACCAAGCTCAAGACCTTGCTCGTCTCTGGCACGATTACATTGGTCAGGGAAACGGCGCTTCAGAGCGTCGAGCCCACGCCTTAGAAACTGGTCACACAGGTTAGCCGAGTTGGAATCGGATGCCTAAACCCTGGAGATGCTGGCGCTACTTGCAAAGCGATTTGCCTGTCCGAAGCCTTCGCTTTGCTCGATCGCCCGCCGCACAGCGATTAAAGCAGCTACACTACGTCAGGACTTACGCACGGTCACTTGAGAATTAGGGATGATGGGGAGATATGGGAATTGGGTGATGGAGAGCAAAACGCCTTGTAGAAGAAGCTTTCTGCGAATTTTGATAACAAAGTGTCTGCGTAAGTCCTCGATCGCTTTCGTATGTTAAGTTCTGTAAAGTAATAGTAGATCATTTAAATTACACAAACTTCTACCGATGGATACTGCGGTTCTTCCTTCAACATTTGTGCTAACGCTACTCCTGGCTGTTGGCTTGTTTTTCTTCATCAAGGCTTCAGTCAAAGATCGAATCGAACAAGTCAAGCTGGCTTCCGAGAGCGCCCAAGAGTCACTGTTAACCGAGCTACAACAGTATTTTGCCCAGAGGGCTTACCGAGTTGCAGCCGTCGATGCCCCCAACTATAAAGTCACGTTTGAGGGTTTTGTGCGGCCGAGTTGGTTTCTAGCTATTTTTCTAACTCTGCTGAGTGCAGGCGGCGCTCTGTGCTTGGGACTGGTTTTGGGAATGCTAGTTCCCCAGCAGGGCCAAATTTTCCTAGCTTTGGTACTGCTGTCCCCGCTGGCGGGGGTATTTTACTGGAAAAAAGCTGGACGAGCTGAGCAAGTCTCGCTCAAACTCGAATCAGTTGCTGAGTCGGGAAGCCAAACCAAGAGCTTTGTTACTGTCCGAGCTCACCGTGATGAACTAGCAGCCATGCAAAAAGCTTTAGATTTGAAACCGATCGATTAAAAGTTTGACGCGGAACGTTTTTTGATATGCTAGATGCCGTAGTTAGACTTTGAGCAGACAAACTGATGACTCAAGAGCGGATCTTGAGTTGGCTGTTTTTTTGATCCACTTGTTCGATCGACTGGTTCGATCGACAAATTGATCGACAAAACAGTCAAAAAAAAACCATTATCGTGAAAGTGCCAATTGTGGCGATCGCCCTTGGGCTGCGATCGAGCCTGTTGCGATGGCTCCTTATACCCTAATTTCTAAGGACTTTTCGCATAAATTTCAGTTGGCACTCTCCCGACAATGAGAACTCTCGCGCTTTTGTTAAAAGACTTAGAAAAACATTGCTGTCAATGTTTTGAGCTAAACATTTTGATTTATGCGCGGACCGCTGACACCACAGGAATTTTTTCTGTGGTAGCTTCCAACATCACCTTTAAGCTGGGAAACAAGAAATGGTTCTCTTCTACGTATTGGGCTCCAAATAAACCTTTTTCAGCCCAGAAGTATCTGTCAGTGGTATGCTCGTTACGCTTGACTAACAGCAAAGCTGGGGGAGCAATGCCTTCTGCATGGATGAACTTGCGAGCCGCGGTTACGGGTTTATCTTCGCCGCTCTCGATGCTATATTGAGGCACACACTCTAAAATTCTGCGTCCTTCTTGTCGGCGGCGACTCTTGCGTTTGCGTCTCCTGGCCAATTTCTTTACCTCCTCTGTGAGCAGACAGTATGAGCAGACAGGTTGTAATGATAGCTACCAAATCCGAGGCCAGTATATCCGTTCTAGCTCAAAAAATCAACTGTTTTTAATATATCGACATAATCTTCACATTCGTGCCGCTCGACAAAAGTGTAGCGGTTGTGGTATGGCTGGCCGCAAGTTCCGCCAAAAGCCCAGCTTGGGGATCGGTGGAAGCTGCGCGGACGGCGATGCGGGGCAATTTTGGTTCATGAAAGCCCCATGCCTTCAACATAGCTGCCTTCTATCAAAGGGAATAAATCTGAAATCGAGAAGTATCTCATCAGTAATCGACCGCCGATCATTTGTAATTTACTTAGAATTCCGTTAGATATCTTAATGTGGCGCTCATGTTAATGCCAGCGAGTTCAGAATTTGTCAAACTTTGCCGTTCGCAGGTGGCGATCGCCGTTAGTCTGGGAGCGAAATTCAGCGCGGTATACCTGACACAAGAGCTCGTAGAAGGCAGCGAAGCAAAGTTGGTGCCGATCGCGGTTTACCCAGAAACCTCAGCCGAATCGGAAGAAAATCAGGGGTTGAGGTTGCAATCTCCCGAAAGCTCGACAGTGAAACCAGTGCCGCGACTGCTGGCGCCGCCCGTTGTGCCTGTGGAAGAATCAAGGGTAGGGGCGATCGCACCCGATCGACTTCCGGGTAAGGATCGCAGTTCCCATCAGTGTCAAGGCCCAGAGAATGTGTGGCAGCAGCGGATGCAAATAGTGACGCCTCTGATACACGAGGGAGCTGTAATGGGACTCCTAGTCAGCGGTCGGCAAGACAGGCCTTGGAACGAGCGAGAGGAGGCTCAAATACAACAAATTGCTCGCACCTTAGCCCTAGCCTGCATTTTAGACCAGCGATCGCAGTGGATGCAGCAGGAATTGGGTACGAGTCGGCAAATCCAGGCTCAGGTGTACGACACGATGCACAATTTGCTGCACCAGTTCAAAAGTCCGCTGACAGCGTTGCGAACTTTTGGCAAGTTGTTAGCGCGGCGGCTGGTACCGGAAGACAAAAACCGCAATGTGGCTTTTAGTATTGTCCGAGAGAGCGATCGGCTGCAAGAGTTGCTCGGCCAGTTCGATCGAACTGTTGACACCGGCGAAGCACATCTAAAACTGCGATCGGGCACTTCAGAAAAAGCAATCTCCAATGTGGAATCAATCCGGCATTCTCCTCTGTCGCTGTCACCTGCGGCCAATTTGCAGGAATCCTGTTTTGTTACAGAAGTCTTAAAACCGCTGTTAATTTCCGCCGAGGCGATCGCCTCTGAAAGGCATCTGAAATTGGTAGCCGACTTGGAGGCGGATTTGCCGCCAGTCTCAGCGAACGATCGAGCTTTGCGCGAAGTTTTGAGCAATTTAATTGACAATGCTTTGAAATATACCCCTGCCGGCCGCCAAATTTATATTAAAGTCAGGTACAAAGCAGCGGATGGCGATCGGGCAGGATACAGCCAATTGCCTGCCATAGCAGTTGCCGTCAGCGACACAGGTTCCGGCATTCCTCCCCAGGATTTAGAGCATTTATTTGAGCGGCACTACCGGGGAGAAAAAGCGCAGACAGAAATTCCGGGTACAGGATTGGGTTTGGCGATCGCCCGCGATTTAGTCCGCCAAATGCAAGGAGAAATAGAAGTATTTTCCCCAGTCAATCCTGAATGGCTGCCATCGGCGGAAACTCATTTATATCCAACCGATCGCGGCACTACATTTGTGGTTTGGCTGCCGGTGAATAATTAACGAACTCTATTGCTTAGAGACCTTTTTTATGAAGCATCTACCTTTATTCAATCAAATTCCCAAGTTTTCAACTTCTTTAGAAGTTTTCAAAAAACACTTTTTTCGTGTACGGTTTTTAGCTGCTTTTAACATTCTGACTCTTCTGATTTTGTGCGCGCTGAGCATATACGCCAAACTCAACAACCAGGGAGACGGAGTTGAACGCCTGTTTAGCGATCCTTTTAATTTCTGGTTCCCTTACGAAGGCATTCTCACCGGAGTTTCCGAAGTCCTATGGTGCACCCCAGTCGCAATTTGTGCATTTACTTTCGGAGTGCTGCGCCAAAAAGAGCCGCGGAGTCGATCGGGGATATTCTTATTTTTTAGTGCTTTACTGCTGGGAGTCTTTTTCCTAGATGACAGGTTTCGGATGACTTTGATTATTTCTCGGTTGGGAATATCTAAGAAATTAATTTATTTGTGTTATGGTAGTGCAGTTTTCCTTTACGGAGTTAAGTTTTGGCGATACATCAAAACCACTCCTTACCTGCCATTAGTCGCAGCATTCCTATTGTTGGCTATCTCGCGGTTTGCGGATCCTTTACACTTGCGAAATCAAGGAGTACACGCGATGTTAGAAGATGGCACTAAATTATTAGCTCTTCTGAATTTAGCCCTGTATTTTTGGTACGTCTGTCATCATGAAGTTTGGCGGCATTTCCAGCAAAGCGAAAAGCGTTGATCTCCTCCATGATATTACAAAAAAAGGCCTGGCTGAATTAGGGTATCACTAAGCAACACCGGCGATCGCGTAAAACCAAAATAATTTCTTTGATTTTGATATGGCATCGGAAGCTCAGCAAATTTTAGAGAGTGAATTAATAATCGAAGGGAATGTCTGAGCAACTTGTTGCCTGATTTAGAATAACAAAAAGTTTTTCCTGTCAAACGAGCTATCAGGATGTGTTAATCTTGTATTTACGCGCTCAACAATTTAGCAGCGCCCTAACTGAGGTAGCACCGGATTCATAGGCTTTAACTATTTTTTTACGAAACTCGATCGCATAAAGTTTCATTTTTTCGGCTTATCTACGGAATGCAGTGTACTAAATATACATGGAATATACTGTATTTTTACGACACAGTTAGTAACGCCTCGGAAGAGATTGTTAAAAAATATATTGAAAACCAACACAATTAAGTTAGAAGAATGTGGCTAAAGCCGCATCAAGTCCACACCCCAGAAAAGGAGGGACTTGATGCGGTAAAAAATTCTGTCAGAATTCCGATTAATGAGGAATTAGCAATTACCCTATTCTCATGCAACTGAAAACCGGTATACGATCAATTCAGCCCGATGAGTTTTCTAGGCATCCGCTACGGTGGCGATCTTAGTGGATCTACAGATAGTCGGCAGATCAATAATAAACTGCGTTCCCTGCTCTGGCGTAGAAATACACTCCAATTGACCGCAGTGTTTTTCTATCAGAATTTTTCTGCTGATGGACAATCCCATGCCTGTACCTTTTCCTATGGGCTTAGTAGTAAAAAAGGGAGTGAAAAGTTTAGCACGAACTGTTTCGGTCATGCCCACACCATTATCAGAAATTGTTACCAGGATGTGGGAAGCCGAGCTAATGTTGTCAGGCGAATTGCCGGGTACAACTTCAGTCCGAATCAAAATCTGGGGGTGAAAAACTGCACCATCTTCTCTACTTAGCCGCTCTTCTAAAGCATCTATAGCATTCGCTAAAAGGTTCATAAACACCTGATTGAGCTGACCGGCATAACAGTTCACAAGCGGCAATACGCCATAGTCTTTTATCACATTGATAGCAGGGCGATCGGACTTAGCCTTTAGTCGGTGCTGTAAGATCATCAAAGTGCTATTAATGCCTTCGTGGATATCTACTGATTTAATTTCAGTTTCATCCAACCGAGAAAAATTGCGTAGAGAGTGAACAATATTGCGAATGCGTTCGATCCCTAACTGCATGGAAGAAAGCAATTTTGGTAAATCATCTATGATAAATGGCAACTCTGCATCTTCTATTTCATGGACAATTTCTGCTTCAGGTTGTGGGTAATACCTTTGGTAAAGATTCAACATATTAATGAGTTCTTTAATATAGTCGTTGGCGTGGGACAGATTGCCGTAAATAAAGTTAACCGGATTGTTGATTTCATGAGCGACACCTGCAACTAATTGACCAAGACTAGACATTTTTTCACTTTGAACTAGCTGGAGTTGTGTTTCTTGGAGTTGTTTGACAAAATGATCTAAAGCAACAGATTTTTGGTGCTCTTTTTCTTCACTGAGACGGAGTGCTTTCTCTACTTGTTCGCGTCGCTCTATTTCAGCCTGCAAACTCTGACTCAGAGAAAAACTTCTCAAAGCTGTTAGGATCGTAGTGTATAGCTTTGATGTCGTTAATTCAGTTTTAGTTTTATAGTCATTAATATCGTAATTGATAATAATGCTTTTTTCCGGTACTTGTCCGGGTTGACCCGTGCGTAAAATAATTCGCACTAACTGATTGCCTAAAACTTCTCGGACATATTTAACAAAGTTTAAGCCAGCATCATCTGTTTCCATAATTACATCTAGTAAGATGATGGCAACATCAGGATTTTCTTGGATTAGCTGTCTAGCTTCACGAGCGGAGTAAGCATTAATGAAGGTTAAAGATTTATTCTCAAAGACAAACTTCCTGAGTGAAATTTCGGTAGCGGTGTGAACTTGAGCCTCATCATCTACAACTAAAATTTTCCAGCTTTCACTCAGTTTTTCTTCTGTGGTTTCATCTGCAAACAATATCTCGTCATCCGAGTCGATTACTTCGGCAAAGTATACTGTTTCTGGAGATGGTTGAGTTAAGAAATCGTCAAAATCACTTTTCATTGCTGTACACCTTTATTTTTTACTAATGTGTAGGTTTGAAGTTAGAAAACCTGTTAAGCTAAGCAAAAGGCAGAAGGGAGAAGATTTACACAGCAACCTTTTCAGTCATCCTTATTTTACTTCTAATTAGGTGGACTTACTTAGTTATCTTGGCCAGGAAATCGGAATTAGAACTCTACATTGGTGAATCAATTTGCATCGGTAATTTAATAATAAACTTGGTGCCTCTTCCCACCTCACTTAGACATTCAATTTCACCTTTTAGTTTTTGGGTGACTAAATTGTAGACAATATGTAACCCTAACCCACTGCCACCTTGACCACGCTTAGTGGTAAAGAATGGCTCAAAAATTTTACTTAAGTTTTCTGGGGGAATACCTTTACCTTCATCGGCGTATTCAAATCTTAGCCGATTACCTTCTTGCTCCCAAGCAAAGATTAGTTCCCCAGAAATCCCTGGTTCGTAGGCATGAATCAGAGAATTGATTAGCAAGTTTGTCACAACTTGGGACAAGGCTCCTGGATAAGAATCTATAGCAATTTTGCTATCTCCCTTAATTTTAAGCGAATGTGGGCTATTTTTCAACTTTGGTTTTAATTGTAATAAAATTTCATCAAGATAAGGTCTGATCTGGAAAGTACGTCGTTCTTCGCTAGAGCGATCGACTGCTACTTGCTTAAAGCTTTGAATTAAGGCTGCTGCCCGCTCTAGGTTAATTAGAAGGGCTTTACTGCTTTGGGTAGCAATATCGACAAATTCTTCTAAATCCGATCGCTTCATTTTGCCACTTTTATAAAGAGATGCAAATTCTGTGGTATTTTCTGCCAAAGCTGAAGCAACCGTGACACCAACTCCGATGGGTGTATTAATTTCATGGGCAACACCAGCAACTAATCCTCCCAGAGATGCCATTTTTTCAGATTCGACTAGCTGTGTTTGGGTGGCTTTTAAAGCCTCTAGGGTGTTCGATAATTGTTGAGTCCGATCGCTCACTAATTGCTCTAAGTTTTGATTAAACTCCTGTAAATTTTTGTAAAGCTGAGCATTTTCAATGGAAATAGCAATTTGGGCAGATAAAAGTTTTAACAATTCTAGGCGATCAGTAGTAAAAGCCCCTTCAGTCAGGTTATTTTCCAAATAAAGAAGGCCAGTCAACTTACCTTGATGCAGCAGAGGAGTACAAAGAATAGATTTCGGTTGAGTGGCTGCAATATAAGGATCGCGGGTAAATT
>NZ_JAUBUC010000102.1:0-21907 GCF_036705285.1 Microcoleus sp. B4-C1
TTTAAAAGTTTTTTTTAGTTATTTAGTAATGCACAAATTTAGGTGTTTGTCAAATTAATTTAGATGCGTTTACCCTGCATCCTATCAGACCCATTTACAAAAACAACTGACACACGCTCAGTTTATGTTTAAAATCTTGGTTGGCTTGATACAATCAGAAAAACAAGTCAATCGATTTAATCGATTTTAGATTTTAGATCTATAGTCCGGACAGTTTTTATCTAGCCCAATGGCTTATTCTCGCTTGACTTTGAACCACTGTGGATAATTAAATCAATGTCAGGTTAGAGCTGTTCCCACGGGTATTTCCCTATCCAAGAACAGCCGAAAGTCGCCGTCGCAAGCTACACAGATTTCTGGACAGACCTCAGTGCCAAAAATACGACAAAGGGAGTACAGGAAGGCGTGGGCGCAAGATGGAGAGCAGTGGGCAAATTATCTCGAACGATATTATGAATCTGTGCACGACTTAATAAAGTTAACTCGAAATAAGCGTTGCTTTTATCAACAGGTATAGGACTGCCACCCTGATTCTGTTTAGTTTGTAGACCTTTTTGTCACCCTCCCAGATTACTTGACTAATTGATTCATCGCTTCTGAAATTAACGCTCTTTTGACGCAAAGAGACCAAAGAGAGGACCCAGAAGGACACCAAAGACGAATCCTCCCGCATGTGCCCAGTAAGCAATACCACCACCTTCCATGCCGACATTACTGCGTATCTGCAAACTGGCAATACCGTACAAAGCTTGTTGGACAAACCAAAAACCCAGGAAGAAAATTGCCGGAATACGGAAAGTTGTTATAAAGAATCCTAACGGAAGCAAGGTCAGAATTTTAGCGTGAGGAAAGCGAAGAATGTAAGCTCCAAGGACACCCGCTATCGCCCCACTAGCTCCCAACGCAGGCACCGTAGACTGCATTGAGAAAAACCACTGCGCCAACCCTGCTAAGGCTCCACAAAGCAGATAGAAAATCAAAAACTTGATATGTCCCAACTGGTCTTCGATGTTGTTGCCAAATACCCACAAAAACAGCATATTCCCACCCAGATGCAAAAAACCTCCATGCAGAAACTGCGAGGTAATGAGTGTCATCGCTTGAAGTAGAATTTGTGTGAGATCACCACTTTGAAAACTGGTAGTTAATTGATTCGGAACAACCGCATAGGTTTGTACAAAACTCTGCAATTGCGGAGCCGATAAACTTGCCTCATACCAAAAAATAACGATGTTGATACCAATTAACCCATAATTGACGTAAGGAGTAATTCGGGTAGGATTGTTGTCGTGAAGGGGAACCACAATACTTCTTCCTTGTATGGAGATCGGTTAAAAAGGCTGGTTGCCCACGCGAAACCAATGGTAACCGTAGCCTTTGAGATGAATTTTATGAGAGGAATCCACGATCGCCTCATCCGGTCGATCTTCAAACAAATCAATCAAATATTTGTTAGCATCCTCTGTGAGTGTCAATGTCGCTGTACAGGCAGCTTCTGCCAGATTATGTACGGCAATAACCACCCTGCCCTCCCACTCACACCGATGGGCAAATACACTGGGGTGATTTGCCTCCAAGATTTGCCATGCGCCCCAACCAAACTCAGGGCATTCCTTCCGCACGCGGATGGCGCGTTCCATCCAGTTGATCAACGAGTCAGGGTTTCGACGTTGAACCTTGACATTCAAATGCTGGTAGCTGTATTCGCCTTCGGAAATAACAGGAAGGAGGAGTTGATCAGCCGCCGCCGTCGAAAATCCACCATTGGGCGCACTCGACCATTGCATTGGTGTCCGAGCCGGATCGCGCTCCTTCAATGATAAGTCATCGCCCATACCCAATTCTTCGCCATAGTTAATCACTGGCGTGCCTGGTAGGGTTAGCAGCAAACTATAGGTTAGTCGCAGTCGCTGAATATCGCCCTTGACCATAGGAGCAAATCGACGACGGATACCGCGATCGAAAATCCACATTCGATCGCGATCGGGCGCAAATGCCCCTGCAATTTCGTCTTGCTGAACACTGGAGAGTTGATCGAGCGACAGTTCATCATGATTGCGAATAAAGTTTGCCCATTGCCCAATGGGGGGGACATCTGGCAATTCTTTAAATGCTTCAATTAGTGGAGTTGCCGTTTCCTGTGCCAGGGCAAGCATTAAATGTTGATTTCCCCAAAAGTTAAACAGCATTTGCATCCGGTTGCCATCCCCAAAATACCTGGATAGTGCTTCGGGAGGTTCATTGGCTTCTGCCAGCAAAATCGCATCTCCCCGTCGCCAGGAAAGAAAATTCCGCAGTTCATCAATGTAGATGTAAGGATCATCGACTCGCTCACACAGGTTATCAGCCTGTCTCAGTTCAATGAGATAGGGAGCGGCATCAATCCGAAACCCAGATACGCCCAACGTCAACCAAAACCCCATGATTTTTTGAATCTCTATCCTGACTTCAGGATTAGTAATATTCAAGTCAGCCTGATGGTCATAGAACCGATGGGCATAATAGGCTTCTGCTTCTGGTTGATATGTCCACGTCGCTTTCTGAAAACCAGGGAAGATAATACCTTCTAGCAAATCCTGCGGTTTCTCTTTTGACCACAAGTAGTAGTTCCAGTATTTGGAGGTTTTATCTCTACAAGCTGCTTGAAACCAGGGGTGCTGATCTGATGTATGGTTGACAACCAAATCAACAATAACCCGAATTCCTCGTTCTTCTGCCCTACGGGTGAATGTAACAAAATCTCCCAATGTTCCTAAACGAGGATCGATGCTGTAGTAATCCATCACATCGTACCCATTATCTTTATTGGGAGATGGATAGAAAGGCATGAGCCAGATGCAAGTAACGCCCAACCCAGACAGATAATCAACGCGCTGAGTCAAGCCTGCAAAGTCACCAATGCCATCACCATTGGCATCCATGAAAGTTTTGACATCAATGCAATAGATGATGGCATTTTTGTACCAGAGATCCAGCATTAGAATTACCCATTCAACTCATAAAAGAACAGGTAAAGAAATCGCTTGAGCGATCGTAGTTCTCTACCTGTTTTCAATTTGAAGCCGAAAAGTGATCAGAAGGTGACAGGTTCAAAAACTTACTCAGCGAGTAATGCGAAGAATCTTGTCCTGTTCTGGTGGGCAAGTGCCGCGACCATCACAATTACTGGTGGTCACATACAATTCCCCATCGGGGCCCATAATCGCTTCTCTGAGCCGTCCCTGCTGCCCCTGCAAATACACTTCATGCTGCTGCACTTGACCCGATCGAGGATCAATGACAATTCGCTGCAATTGCTCTGCCCGCAGTCCTGCAACGATGAGGTTGCCTTTCCATTCAGGAATCGCATTGCCTGTGTAGATGGTGGCTCCTCCGGGGGGTAATGCCTGCTGCCACACGATCGCAGGGGTGACTAATCCTTGCTGTGATTCACAGCGGTAGATAGTGGGCCAGCCCAAATTATCACCTGCCTGGGCAACACTGACTTTATCGTGTCCCGATCGCCCTAACTCGCCACTGGGGCCATGATCGCTGACCCACAGAGTCGATACATTCACCCAATCAAACCCTTGAGTATTGCGAATCCCCAGGATATAAACAGGATTTCCTGGGAAGGGATTATCAGCGGGCACCTGGCCATCAGGGGTGACGCGCAAAATCTTGCCTGCAAGACTTTTGACATTCTGAGAAAGGTTTGGATCTCTGGCGTCTCCGGTGCCAATATAAAGCATCCCATCGGGACCAAACCGAATCCGTCCGCCGTTGTGGAATTGAGCAACGGGAATATTGTCAACAATGGTGCGATCGCGGGTTGCACTCACCCCATCCTGGGACAACTGCCAGCGTTCCACACGATTCACTGGAGTGCCATTTTGGTTAGCCGTGAAATATACATAAAAGAATCGGTTATTGGTAAAATCGGGATGAGCGGCAATGCCCAGTAATCCACCTTCACCGCGATCGCTGACATTGATGGTGGCGATCGCTTGGGGGCGCAGCTTGCCATTTTGCACTAGCCGCACCCGTCCCGATCGTTCAGAAACAAGCAGATCGCGGTTTGGTAAGAAGGCAATCCCCCAGGGAACATCCAGCCCTGTCACCACTTCCTCCACCCGTACACTCACCTGCCCCGGAGGACCAAACCCGTCTTCCACCAATTTGCAACTGGCTGGCTGGGCAGTTTGATTAGTTTGTGCCTGTTGCGCTTCACTACTGATTTGGACAGAAGCCGGTGTTTCGCGCACCTGCGTCTGGGGAGAAGTGCAGCCAACTAGACCCATGATGCTGAACATTAGTCCACTTTTAAGAATGTTTGTTCGTTTCATGCCTTTTTACCTACTAATTACTTTTGAGCTACGCTTCAATTTCCATCAATTTTTGTGAATCAAAGACAAGAGCTAACACCGCTGATCCACCTTTTCAAATCACTTTTTCTTGTAGACACGATCGATCGTCGTTTAATCACTTTTGAGCCAAAAATTTGCCGACAATACCAAGCCGTGATCTAGCAATCCAGTGCTTCTAACCATTCAACAACATGATTGCTATTGTGCAAGATCGTGTAGAGTTGCTCATCTTGCAAAAGGCTGAGTGCCGTTTCTGGATTATCTGTGCGGTTGTCTGATTGGCGATCGAAGCGCTCATGTATTGATTTCGTGACGCGGATTTGGTAGATGCTACCTCAACTGCAAGCAATGGTTCGTTCTGGTTTGATTATCCTGCAAACCATCGAAGCATGGGAACCTGTTCTGAGTCATTAATTGGAAAAATGTGGGGATTGTCACCTTTGAGTCACATTTGCTGTGGAAGCTAAGAGTAGACCTTGATTGTCAACCCTCTCCTAAATAGATTTTTAAGGATGAACAGTTCACGTTTCCAGCAACTCTTTTTATTTAATTTCTGGTATCGCAGGAATTCTAATTCTTCTGAGTCGGCGCCGGACTTTTGGGCAAAACGGAAATTGGTTTAAGCCTGGGTGTCGTAAAAAATTCTACTCGTTGAGAAGCTAAAACTGTGGATAGATTAGAGAACACTGCACTGGTGGAACGTAACGAACCCCAAACAGGGACTCCAAAACCCTCTATTAGTCTAATTGATGCGATCGCCCTGATTGTCGGGCTAGTAATCGGCGCAGGCATTTTTGAAACCCCTGCTCTGGTCGCTGCTAATACCGGAACGGTTGGTGGTGTCATAGGAGTCTGGCTGATGGGCGGTGTGGTGTCATTGCTGGGGGCACTTTGCTACGCCGAATTGGCCACGACATATCCCCATGTCGGCGGCAACTACTACTACTTGAAACGGGCATTGGGGCAACCGATCGCGGTTTTATTTGCCTGGGCACGCATGACCGTGATTCAGACTGGATCGATCGCGCTGCTGGCATTTGTGTTTGGCGACTATGCCTCTCAGCTACTTCCACTAGGTGGCTACTCCCCTGCAATTTACGCAGCACTCGCGATCGCCCTGCTCACAATGCTCAACATCATTGGACTGCGCCAGAGTAAAGGCCTCCAGAACGGGCTAGCGGTGATACTCGTTTTAGGCTTACTGCTGGTCATCGTAGTGGGTCTGGCATCCTCCCCTCCTCCCGTCTCGGCCCTTTCCTCCGATGCCTCCCGTACCTCTTCCTGGGGCTTAGCGCTGGTCTTCGTGCTGCTGTCCTATGGTGGTTGGAATGAAGCTGCTTACATTTCTGCCGAAATTCACAACCCACAGCGCAATATTTTGCGATCGTTCCTCTGGAGTATTGGCATCATTACAGGACTTTATCTGCTGATTAATCTGGCATATCTGCGGGGATTGGGTATCGCAGGCATGGCCGACTCTCAAGCCGTTGCATCAGATTTACTGCGGCGAGTGCTGGGTGAACCAGGAGCCGCGTTTGTGAGTTTACTGGTTGTGACCGCCACGCTGGGGTCGATCAACGCCAGCATCTTTACGGGGGCACGCAGCAGCTTTGCTCTGGGGCAGGATAGGTCTGCGTTTCGCTGGTTGGCACGCTGGCACCCGCATCCGAGTTCACCGACAACCGCTTATTTATTGCAAGGTGCGATCGCCCTGACGCTGATTGGGCTGGGAACCTTCACCCGCAAAGGATTTGAAACAATGGTGGACTACACTGCCCCCATTTTCTGGTTTTTCTTTTTGATCAGCACCCTGTCGTTAATTGTTTTACGCATTCGAGAACCCGATCGACTCCGCCCGTTTAGCGTACCGCTTTACCCGATCGTTCCCATAGTGTTCTGCGCCATTTGTGGCTATTTGCTCTATTCGAGTGTGGTCTATACAGGCATCGGCGCGATCGCAGGGATCATCGTTGTTCTACTGGGTCTTCCCTTTGTTCGTCAAAATACATAGCAATTTTTTTTGGAGATTTACGATCATGCAACTCAAAACCATTAGACAATCACTCTTTGTTGGCGTTAGCATTCTCAGTGTTGCTGCGATCGGCTGTACCCAACAACGTAACTTTGAGACAGTGGCTCCAACTCCGGCTGCCGCATCCCCAACTAATTCTGTTTCCGATGTGGCTCAAGCGACTCCTAGCCCCACAACAGAAGCTCCCACCCGTCAACCCGATGTCGTTTACGTTCCAACCCCTGTACCGGTTGTGAATGAAATGCTGCGGCTGGCAAACGTGCAAGCCAATGACGTAGTTTACGACTTGGGTAGTGGCGACGGTAGGATTGTGATTGCAGCCGCTCAAAAGGTTGGCGCGCGGGGCATTGGTATTGACATCAGCCCAGAACGCATTCGAGAAGCTAACGAGAACGCCAAAAAGGCTGGCGTGACCGATCGTGTCCAGTTTCGTCAGGAAGATTTATTCCAAACAGACTTCAGTGAGGCAACAGTTGTCACGCTTTACCTACTGCCAGAACTCAACGTAAAACTGCGCCCCAAATTACTCAGTCTAAAACCAGGTACGCGCATTGTGTCCCATGAATTCGATATGGGCGACTGGAAACCTGAGCAGGTAGTAAAAGTGGACGGCAGAACTGTCTACTACTGGGTTGTACCTGAAACTCCTCCTGCTAATTTGAAGAAGTAAGGATCGCGAATTAAATAACTTACAATTTTAATTGTTATTGTGGGATGGGCGTCCCGCCCGTCCCACAATCTTGTGGAAGTTATTTAATTCTCATTCCTAAGACTATTGCAGCTTGAGGAGTCAGACTCTATATAGCTGGCACGTCGATCCGATCGACGTGCTAGGTCAGCACACTAACTCACGTTAAATAACCGCAATACAGTCAATCTCAACTAACACATCTTTCGGCAAACGCGAAACCTCCACACAAGCGCGCGCCGGTGCAGTTTCCGCATCAAAATATTTCGCATAAACCGCATTCACGGCGGCAAAATCATTCATATCTTTGAGGAAAACCGTAGTTTTTACCACATCTAACCAAGTAGCGCCGGCTTCTGTGAGAATGGCTTCGAGATTTGCCATGACTTGTTCGGTTTGTTTTGCCACGTCGTCGGTGTAGACGATATCGTTTAGTCTAATGTCGATCGCAATTTGACCTGCTACAAACAGCATAGTGCCCGTAGCGGCGATCGCTTGATTGTAAGGGCCCACGGGTGCCGGTGCTTTGTCAGTACGAATAATTTTGCGCGTCATAGATGTCATTTTTTGGGATAATTTTTCCGAAGTTTCTTGATTGTAGATTTCTCCATCAGGCATGATAGCACCAGTGAAGTCTGCATTCTCAATACTTACTGCATAAATGTTTGCATCTGTCAATTCTGCTTGTTTCAGGTTGGCTCCATCCAGGTTTGCTTTAATCAAGTTTGCCCCTTGCAGATTGGCTGCTTCCAGACTTGCACCTTGCAGGCTCGATTTTTTGAGATTTGTGCCTTGAATATCAGCTCCAACCAGATAAGCTTCATCCAAATTCGCCCATGATAAGTTAGATTTAGAGAGCTTAGTTAACTGGAGTTTAGCTCCCTGTAAATTTGCGCTTTGAAGCGTCACACCAGTTAGGTCTGCCCGACTTAAATCAGCTTTAGTCAAGTCTGCTTGGGTCAAGATTGCACTACTTAGGGTGGCTTTACTGAGGTTTGCCTCAATCAATGAAGTTCTAGTTAAATTTGCACTACTCAAGTTAGCACCGCTAAGGTTTGCCTCCTTTAAGTTGGCATCCCATAACTTAGAATTATTGAGGCACGCTCCGCTTAAGTTAGCACCGCTAAGGTTGGCAGAAATCAGATTTTGTACACCTCCCAGCACTCCACTCAAATTTGCTCCTGTCAGGTTTGCCTTACTAAGATTTGTATTGCCAAGGTTTGCCTTGGTCAAGATTGCCTCACTCAAGTCAGCTCCCGTCAAATTTGCACTATATAAGTCTATTCCGCTCAGCTTTGCACCTTTGAGGTCTACCCCACTTAACTCTGCTTTTTGAAAGTTGCGCTGTCCTGCGGCATATTTTTCTAAAAGTTCTTTAGCATCCATAAATAACCTCGATCGCCCTTCCGCTAAACCCCACTGTCCCAGCCTACCACCAAAACCGAAAGCGCGAGCTAAATCTGCGTCAATCCGCGTCTATCAATTCTTATCTGCGGTTAAGAAATTCCCTTTTTCAACCGCAGATATAGGCAGATAAAGACAGATAAACGCAGATGAATTAGAGATTATCTGCGTTAATCAGCGTCAATCCATTTTCATCTGCGGTTAAGAAATTCCTTTTTTAACCGCAGATAAAAGCAGGTTTACACATTACACACCAACCGGAGCACCAACAACCTCACCTTTCAACATCCGAGAAGCAGCATCAAGCAATTGCTCCTCCAAATAAGGCTTAGTGAAATAGCCTTTCGCGCCCAAACTATAAGCCATTTGGCGGTGTCTGTCAGCACCGCGAGAAGTTAGCATCGCGATCGGCAATTCACACAAAACCGCATCCTTCTGCATCCGAGAAAGTAGTTCCAAACCATCCATTCTCGGCATTTCAATATCGCAGAAAACGATATCGCAAGGCAGACCAGATTTCATCTTTTCCCAAGCTTCCTTACCGTCGCGAGCTTCTTCTACACGATAGCCAGACTTCTCAAAAGTAATCGACAATAGCGATCGCACCGTAATCGAGTCATCCACAATCAGTACAGTCGGCTCAGTCTTCTCGATTTCCGCCTCCTTAGTAGCCTTCTCGCCCTCATCCCAAAGCGTACCGCCAGTGTCCTTCCGCAGCCTTCCAGTAGCCAAATCGATCAGCTCCAGAACGTCCGCAATCGCCACGATCCGACCGTCCCCGAGCACGGTGGCCCCAGCAATCCCGATCGGCTTCGGCACCGGCCCCTCCAACGGCTTGATCACAATTTCCTGTTCCGTCGAAACCTGATCCACCTGTACCGCCAAGAAATTGCCAGCAGAGCGCAGCACGATTACCGAAATCATGTCATCGTCAGTATTAAACCCGTAAACACTGCCCCGACCCAAATGGCGACTGTAAGCCAGCAAATCCCGCAGCGGCCGGAACGGCAAGCTTTGACCCCGCCACTCAATGCAAGGCAAACCATCCGCCCCCGTCGTTACCTGATCGCGAGGCACATCGATCATATCTTCGACCCCATCCATCGGGAAAGCAATGCGAGCTCGATCGCTAATGCAAGTCAGAGCCTTAGAAATGCTCAATACCAGAGGTAAACGGATGGTAAACACAGTCCCCTTGCCGATGGTTGAATCGATCGACACAGTGCCCCGAATTTCCTGCAAGGAAGTCTGCACCACATTCATACCGACCCCCCGGCCGGCGTACTCCGTCGCCTGTTCCTGAGTGCTGAAACCCGGCATAAACAGCAAATCGTAAACTTCCGAGCGAGACATCCTCTGAGCCTGAGCCGCCGTCAGCATACCCTGCTTAATCGCCTTCGCCTTCACCCTTTGCGGGTCAATTCCCGCCCCGTCGTCAGAAACCGAAACTACCGTTTGGTTCCCTTGGTGGAAAGCGCGAATCGTAATCCTGCCGACTGCAGGCTTCCCAGCCGCCAGACGCACTTCCGGCGCTTCGATCCCGTGAGTAATCGCATTGTTCACCAAATGAGTCATCGGGTCATATAGCTGATCCACAATCATCTTGTCGATCAAAATCTCCTTACCCTCAACCTGCAACTGAGCCTGCTTCCCGCACTTAATCGCGATTTCCCGCACCGCCCGGAACAGCCTGTCCGTCGTCTCCGCAAACGGCTTCATCCGGGCGCGAGTCAAACCTTCTTGCAGTTGAGTCGTAACTTGTCGCAGTTGGCGAGTCACCTGATCCGCCTCATCCACCAAAAACTCAATGTCCGCCGCCGACTCCCGCACCCGCACGATCAGCTCAATAATCTCTTGAGCCAAACTGTGGAAAGGAGTAAACCTGTCCATTTCCTCTGGTCTCCAGGCACTTTCGCGGGTGTGCGCCGAATCCTCAGAGCGCCAGGCCGATCGGTGTCCCTGCCGGTTTGCCAGCAAAGCAATCTCCAAAAGACTCCGCTCGTAGAAATCCTGAGTCCGCTGGCTCACATCGCTCAGCAGCGCAACCTGGTGCAGCAAATTGTCCAAAAACTGCCGCATCCGTTCTTGGTCTTGCTCCAAACTGTTGCGGTTTACCACCAGTTCCCCCATCAAATTGCTGAGGTTATCCAGTTGCTTGACCGGCACCCGCATCGTCTGGTCGCCGAACCCGCCCGCGCGGGCATTCCGCCTGGGTCTGTTGATCGCCGACGGCCCCATATTGCCTTCCCCTTGGCGGCCGCTGTCCTTGGGATCTTCGAGCAGTTTTTCTAAATCCCCAAATTCGTCGTCGCTCTCATCGGCAGCAGTGCGCGGAGCTTTACTAGCAGTTGTCGCCGGTAGCCCGTGAATTTCCGGCATAGTTGCGCTCTCGCTGAGGAGTTCTTCAAGATCCGAGAAAACTTCTGTATTTACCGGACTCTGATTTGTACTCGCAGAAGCTGCTATGACAGCTCCCGCACCGCCTGCAATTAACAGTGCTTCTAAATCGTCAAAATTGCCTTCAGAATCATCCTCATCGCCTGATTCGCCATCGCCAAAAAAGTCTGCCAGCGACCCCTCATCTAACTCCGAGGCATCGGCCTGGGCTGACTCGTCCTCAGCGTCCCAAAAGCCCGTCGTCAGTTCCGAAGTCACCAAAACCTCAGCATCGATCGAATCCAACAAATCATCAAAACCCTCCAACTCTGCGTTGTTGAGAGTAGCGCCGGTTTCCATCGCCGAGAGCAAGTCAGCATCGCCATCAAACATACCATCGAGAGATTCAGCAGGCAGCGGCTCTAAATCCACACTCGAAAAATCAGTTTCCAGGGCATCAAACAAATCATCTTCGCCCTCATACTCCCCGGCGACATCTGTTTCGGCTCGATCGAACAAATCAGCACTCACCCCGCCTGCCAAACCATCGGGCAGTTCGGCCGACAATTCTTCCTCATCATGAGCCGCGCCCTCATCTGGCGCCACTACAGCATCGGGCTGCTGCACCAGCCCTTCCCCAAACATATCCTCCAAGAAATCGAAAGCTGCGCCCTCATCAGATTCGAGATTTGAAATTTCCGACTCAGGACGATCGTCGGACAAAGCCCCAAGTTCAACCTCTGCCGAATTTGCCAAGCCTTGGTCGGAAACCGCCGCACCATTGTTATTATTGTCGAACAAACTCCCCAAGTCGCCCTCATCAACTCCCAAATCCGCACTCAGCAATTCTGAATCCCCATCCTTGGGCCAACCCCCACGGGCTTGCCCCGAAGCTTCTCCCTCATACTCCGTACCCGTAGGTACAGAACCGAAAAGCTCAGCCAAATCGGCAGCTTCTCGGGAAGTAGCCACTCCTTGCCGATCCCGCACAGTCTGTTCATCCTCAGAAATCGCGTCCGAGGTCATATCCCCAAACAGCGCATCCAAATCCGTATCGTCCCCTTCCAGGTTGAGCGATTGCACAGACTCGTCTTCCAGGCCGAAAGCATCTTCTAGCCAGTTTTCATCTGCAGAGATATCTAAATCAGAATTTGATGTCATGTTAA
The DNA here is from genome assembly GCF_036705285.1 of Microcoleus sp. B4-C1. Classification (NCBI taxonomy): domain Bacteria; kingdom Bacillati; phylum Cyanobacteriota; class Cyanophyceae; order Oscillatoriales; family Microcoleaceae; genus Microcoleus; species Microcoleus sp. B4-C1. The sequence goes on from NZ_JAUBUC010000102.1 coordinate 12,013, forward strand.
GAACGTTGCCCATTTCCTCATTTTGTGCGGTGCCTGCAGCTTGAGCTCGATCGCCCCCGTTCTCCCCACCTTCGTCTTCTGAAGAAAGGAAATTAGAAGTAATCCCCAACAACTCGCTCAAATCCGAATCCTCGCCAAGCTCAGAGAACAACTCGAAATCATCCATTTCAGGCAGAACAACCGCTTCGGCCTCCGCTGAATCATTGCCCCCCCTTGCTGCAGGCTTCTTCGATTCTCCGTCTAAAGCCTCAGACTTCAGGGAATACTCCGAAGAGATTGCCGGCCCACCTGTTTCCTCAGATAAGCCTAAATCGCCGAACAAGTTCTCGAAATCAGCATTGTCCTCCGTACCACCAGCAGAAGTTTGGGCCGCCACTTCGTCCAACAGCGTACCGAGAGCATCTTCGTCCGCTTGTCCCCTCGCTGGGGCCACCGTGTCGGATCGCCGCTCCAAACCGCCCCTACCGTTACCCGTTTTAACCTGGTTGCGGGTTAACCGCTGGCTCGAACCCGCATTTTTCCGATCGGCAGCTACTGTCGAGCCCTCTGCCTCCTCTCCAAACAGCAAATCCTCCCCAAACAAACTCGTCAGGTCATCAATCGGAGGCGTCCTATTCGTTTCGGAACTTTCCGCATCGTATTCGTCAAACAACAAATCAGTAAAATCGCCGGAATTGTCATCATCGTCTAACCCCAGCATTCGGGCCGCCGATATCCCAGAAGAGTGTGCATAGTCGAGGTCTTCTTCTTCTTCCCAAGCGCCGTCGAGATCCGGGGACTCGCCGTCAAACAAGTCAGCTAAAGTGTTGAGTTCTGCCGCGCCCACTTCCGGGCCCGTGCGGGTCGAGCCTCTAAAAGCACCCGTCTCTATATCCGATTCTGCGAAGGCGGAATCTTCGTCGAACTGGGACAATCGAATGCCATTGTCATCGTTGCTGTCGCCGCTGTCGAGTTGGTCGAACAGCTCGTCTATACTCAGCCCAGAAATAGTCGGCAGCAACTTGTTCAATCCATCCTGGGCATCGCCCGAACCCACCAGATCCCAGGCTTCATCTTCAACAGAAACCACATTTTTCCCGGATTTACTCGTCGGTTGAGCGAAGGCCAGCAAATCTTCAAAATCTGTTTCTGGAACCAGAACAGCCGGCTGCAGCGACAGAAGTTTTGCGCTTGGGGCGATCGACGATTCTAGACCAGAAATTACCAGTTCTTGGGCTTGTTTGATGTCTTTGATCACCGTTGGGGCTAAGGTGCGGTAGGTATTTTCTGGGTTGGCGATCGCCTTGGATACAGCTTGGATCAATTCTATCCAGCAGGGCAGTTCAAATTCTTCCCCCGCCCTGAGCAAGTTCCGACAAATGTTCTTAAGTTGCCGCCTGCTTTCTGGCCCCTCCGGCTGTTTAAACTCTTGCAGGAGTTCCCGCATCCTCGCCGGCACGTCCGAGTCAAATACTAGCTGCAGCGCGCTGTCTTCTGTGGCTCTGGCATCAGGTGCGTAAACTGACCGCGAATCTGGAAAACTCCTTGATGAGGCAAACGCCCCGACTCCCACCCCCGCCATAACTGGTTCGGGTACTGGCATCGCGTAGCTCTCGTCTGCATGGTGTTCTCCGTGTCCAACGAGTCCCCCCAAGTGCCCATTAAGTTCTTCAAATACTGGTTCTAATTCTCGAACCATCTGTTCTCCCAATTCTTCTGTCAGTCCAAAAGGCCCCGACAGTTGCTCTAACAGCCCTTGCAATGTGTCAAAAATTCGCAGAAAAAGGGACTCTAGCTGTTGGTCTACTTTAACGCTGCACTCTTTTAATACTTTAAAACTATCTTCTAGTCGGTGAGCTGTTTGCTGAATGCTCGTCAGCCCCAGCATTGCTGCTCCTCCTTTGACAGAGTGAGCGGCCCTAAATACTTCGTTGACCAGTTCGGGGTCTTCGATCGTGGTTTGCAGATTCAGCAACCCTTGTTCGATCGTATTGAGGTGGTCTTTTGCCTCCTCAATAAAGTAGCCCATTATCCTCTGTTGTTGCTCCGGTAGCATAGTTTTATTCCTGATTTTAATCGTTATTGTATTGGGTCTATGTTAGTAGTTCTAGAGAATGTCTCTGTATATCTCGCCCCTTGCCAAGAGAATAATCTGACTGCGAGATATGGCAAATGTCCTGGCTATTTTTCTTTTCGATATGCCCTCACTTAAAAGATAGCGAATCTTTCGCACCTGTTCGGGTTGGAGTTTGCGGTTAGGACATATCTTGCCGGGAACGAAAGGAAAGCGGTTTTTTTCTATAGCATCGCGGGAGTTATCGGCGGGGGTTCCTTCCCACAAATGGTCGGGATTGACACAACCGCGATCGTCGCAACTGTGACACGCAAAATAACCGGGTTTAACAGGCCTTCCCAGTTTGTGTTCCAGTACAAGTCTGTGGGGATAGAAACTTTGATTTTTCCCGTTAATCTTAATAGTTTTCACCGAGTAACCATCACTTCTTTTAGCCAACGTACAAATCATGCAGCCGTTCGGCTGTATTTCAGCGCGAATACCTGGAATTACTTCTATGCCTCGCACTTGTTTTTGAGGTTTCGGCGCCGATGTACTTCCCACATCTTTAATACGTCCTTTTTTAAACCTATCTTGAGAATTTTCCAGCCGAGAACCTTCCCACAAATGGTTAGGATTAATGCAGTTGCGGACATCGCAAGTATGGCAAGCAAAGTATTCCGGTCTAATCGGACGACCTAAGATATTTTCTAATACTAAACGGTGGACAGTAAACGTTTTCCATTCACCGTTAATGCGAAGTCTTTTGTTTGCATAGCCACTGCTAGATTTGGTTAGGGTAGAGATAATACAGCCCGTCGGCTGAACTTCACCAAATATGCCCGGTATTACCTCTACTATGTTATCGTCCATCTGTGCAACTCCTACTTCCTTTAGGTGTTGAATTGGCATCCCCGCAGGGGTTTCAAGACTGCGAGGTTGCTTTTTGTATGCCATTATTGCCACACTAACGTGCTTGTAAATCAGCCCGCAAAAAAAGCATGAGACAATTGATTATTGTCTTTCTGCTGTTTCTACTCGGAATCTTTCCACCGATGTCAAAAGGTCGCGAGCAACGCCCACCAAATTTTGCAAAGCACCAGAAACTCGCTGCGCTTCTTGGGAGGTTTCCTGAGCGGTCAGCTCGACTGCTTGCATCACAGAAGCTACGGCGCGAGCTGTTTCGTTTTGCTCTACAGTGTCGGCAGTAATCGATCGCACTAACACGTCAATTCGATTAGTAACTTGAATGATATCTTCAAGCGATCGCTTCGCCTGTTCTGCCAATCTTGTCCCCTCAATAACCTGCTGCGTCCCTTCTTCCATCGCCGTCATTACCGCGCCGGTTTCGCTTTGAATTTGCATCACGATCTGTTCGATTTCTTTCAAAGACTTAGCCGATCGGTCTGCCAATTGTCGCACCTCGTCTGCCACGATCGCAAAACCCCTGCCCGCTTCCCCAGCTCTCGCCGCCTCAATACTGGCGTTGAGGGCCAACAAATTCGTCCGGGAGGCGATCGTCGCAATTAAAGCCACAATCTTAGAAATTTCTTGAGAAGCTTCCGCCAACCTCTTGACTTTTCTCGTGGTTTCTGCTACTGTTTCGCGAATTTCCAAAATCCCGGCCACCGTCCGCTCCACAGCCTCGCCCCCTTTCAGAGCCGTTGCCGCCGCGCCCCGGGCCACTTCTTCCGCCTCTCTAGCGCTCTCTGCGACCCGCTGAATCGCATCGGTGAGGACTTGCACCGAATTCAGCGTTGCCGCCAGTTCCTCAGCTTGCCGCAGCGCGTCGGAAGACAAATCGCCCGCAAACTTAGCACTATCTGTCGCGCCTTTGCTGACCTCCCGAGCCGCCTGCTTCACCTGATGGACAATTTCGCGCAGATTTTGAATTGTCAAGTTAAACGAGTCAGCAACAGCACCCAAAACGTCTGCGGTCACTTCTGCCGTCACCGTCAAGTCACCCCGGGCCGCTCCTTCCACGTCGTCTAGCAAGCGAATCACTTGGCGCTGCAAGTCTTCTTTTGCCTGTTCCTGCTCGTCAGACTTGCGCCTAGTATCGCTAATCGTGGTTTGGATGACCTTCGCCATGTGGTTGAATTTAGCAGCCATTTTGCCAAATTCATCTTCCGAGTAAACCGTAGCGCGAGCGTCCAAAGTTCCTTGAGATACCGCATCGAACTGAGCTTGCAAATTGTCCGACGACTTGCGTACCTGCTTGGCGATCAACTGGCCGATGCCCCAAGAAGTTAAAAAGCTGGTAAAGCCTGCGGCTGCAGTCATTACCCAGCCTGTTTGGCGCAGGTAAACAATCGCCTCCGGTTTGTCTTGCCGCAGAGCTTGATAGGAGGCAATGTTGGTGACGAAAGCCACAGCTACCAGAGAAACAAGTCCCGCCCCGATTGCCGTGTACAACTGTTTTGTAAACAAAGGGGCATTTTCCAAGAAAGCCAGTCCCCCCTGTTCTACTGTTACCGAAGTATCGAGCGCTTCTGTTTCTGTGGGAGAAAAACTCGACACAGACGTATCAGCCGGGCCACTTATGCTAAATATTTCGTCATCCCGAATTGCTGAGCCATCACTGTTGTCAAAGTCCAGGCTGCTGCCTGTCGTTCCCATCATGCCGCTGGTCGAGTTGCCGAAATTGGTGTTACCTCTAGTCAAGATCGAACTGGTGGCATCTTCTGAGATATCAAAGTCCGGCAAATTTCCCAAATCGTCAAATTCGTCAAATTCGTCTAAAAAGTCGCTGTGTTCTTGAGCGTTCCCAGTTTTTGACGACCAGGCGCTGTTGTTCTTGTCGGAAGCCCCGAAAGCTGTTGCTTGTTCGTTTTCGTCGAAAGAGAAAGAATCGCTAAAAGCGTCGTCTTCAAAAGCATCTAACTCGAAGTTGTCTGTAGAGCCAAATGCCGGGGGTTCCGAGTCGCTGTAACCGTTGCTGTTGGAGGAGGCTGGATCGACTGAATTAAATTGTCCCCGGCTCGACCTTTGACTTTGAGAGTTGGGGACAGCACCTCCCATCAACAGCGTTTCGTCTTCCGCCAGCGAATAGTTTGACGAGTAGTCCGACCCGTTATTCGACTGTTTGTTTTGAGGTCTAGAAGACCCGAAACCCGACGAGGGCATCGCCTCGGCAAAGGGGTCTTCATCTTCGACCCCAGGTGTGTTGTGACCGTAATTTTGGCCAATCTGGGGCGGGGATTGGTAGTCGTAGTCGGAGTTATTGTCGAATTCGTCTGGCAAATCGAGCGCACCAAAAGGTTCGCCAAAATTGTCCGAGGGCCCGATGGGGGAGTCTAGTTGGTTCGAGTCGAAGGAATTCCCGCTTTCTGAAGAGGCAAAACTTTGACCGTTGAGCATCTGAGTCGGAGCTTCGGAAAACGAATCTCCTGAGTAAGGTGCGCTTGAACCAGAAACTTTGCTGCTAGACAAGTCAGCACCATCAAACCCTCCATCATCTAAGGCAAAAGGGTCTCCAAAGTCCGAGTCGGCAAACTCGTCTATGCCGTCTAGCGAGCCGGAGTTCTCAGCATAAGCTGCCATTCCGCCGCTGTCGCCACCAAAGGGGTTAGAATGTGAGGCTAAATCTGGGACTGAGCCTGCGCCATCGTCGTCTTCTGGTTCCCATCCCAAGCCACTCATGCCTAAGTCGGCCAAGTCCTCGTTTTCCATGTCGTCTGGGGATTGACTTCTATAGGAAAGGGATGGGGAATTTCCTTGAAAAAGTCCCAAATCCGGGTCTTCTAACCCTTCATCAAGAGATAAGTCTGGATAGAATTCTAATTCAGTTTCAGCAGACAAAGCCTCGAAATTTTCAGTTTCTAGTTCTCCAGATAAAAATTGGTCTGTGTAGGTAATTCCGCTGTGAGCGTGTTCTACCAAACTCTGGTCATCACTCAGACCTAGCACAACCGTGTACTGTTCCCGCGCCACCTCATACTGTTGCAGTCCGTAGCAGTAAATGTGTCCGCACAGCAGGCGAGCGCTGGGGTCTTCGGGAAAATCTTCTACTAATTGATAAACTAGGGCTGCGGCTTCTGAATAATTGCCATCCATGTAGGCCGCTTCTGCCCGTTGGTAGTCCTGCTGAAAGTTGGTACTTGTTGCCATTTGCCGCCCTCTTTGGATTTTAGATTTTAGATTTGAGATTTTTGATTTTTATCTTGAATTGAATGTTTAGATGCGCGCCTCACGTCGTGTGACTGTTTATGATTAGACCTCAATCGAAAATCGCAAATCGCAAATCTAAAATCGATTTCACGCTGCCCACCGCGCCGAGCGCAGAATTTTCACTTGATCTAGCAGTCGGAGCACTTTCTGAGCTGGTGCACCTAACATCCATTCTCCCCTCAGAAATGGAATCATGCCGTCTGGTGCATTGTTCTGAGAGTGCAGTTGCTCTACGTCGAGCCAGTCCATCCCCACAATTCGATCGACTGCCAGCCCCAAAATCGTGTCTTGGTCTTCCACAGCCACGATCGGGATTTCGGGTCTATCTGTGTTCAGAGGTGTTTGGTCTCCCAGAAATTGGCCGAGGTCTGCCACCCAAATCACTCGTCCTCTCATATTTAGCGTACCTAAAAGCAAAGAGGAAACGTTGGGGATCGGTGTCATGCGGTCTGGGGACGGGGATAGTACCTCTCTAATCCCTGTCGCTGGCAGAGCGAACTCGTTCCCCGAAGGAACGTAGAACCGCAGGTGCAGCTCTCCTTCGGGAGTTTCTAGTTCTTGGAATTCCGGAGCCGGATCTACGCCTAGTCCTGGTAATATAAAGTCTGGGCTACCGCTAATCATAATTCTGACACCTGCATTTCTAGCAAAATTGTTGAGGTTTCCCGCCAAGAAGAAGCCGATCGAAACTTCGATGGTCGAAACTTGACACAGCCAAGCTTGACACAGCCAAGGGGTGAATGGCGCTACTGCCGGAGGTACTTGGCAATAAATTTGTTCCGTCAATAATTGACTGCCAGCAATAAATTCGCGCGACCAATGCTTACAAATTAGCTCAAATCGACTACGAACAATTAATTTGAAACCCCTAAAGCTTCACTTTGTAATCCCACCGCCGTCTCAATTGGTAAAACTCTGGGTAATTTCTGCGATGAATGCTAAACCGATACTGGGATTAGCGAGGAGTTGTTGACATGGCTGATGTCCCGACAATCATGAACGGAGTCAGTTAAGACTGAGAATTGGACTCTCTGACTTTGTACAGAAATACCTAGCAATAAGTAGCTCTGTACATCAGTTTTTCGGAGCGGCTGCAAGTGGAGAACAAGTATATTATATTTGCACTTTGAGCGTGTTAGACCCACTTGGGTCTAGAAATTGAACAGAGTTTTACCGACGCCCTTATGCCAGCGCGCGGATTTATACATTCTAGTTTATGGTGCGATCGCCCATAGTACGTCCAGCTTTCTCTTTGTGGTGGCCGAGACTCGATCTAACCGCAGGTACAAAAAAGCTCCCATCATGCCATGGGGGCGAAACTTATTTTTCTTCTAATTGGTCTTCTAGCGATCGGTCTAATAATCTTTCCGAGAGATTGACCCGAGGGTAGCCTGGGCCCACATATTTTTCTACCAGCATCAATAACTCGCTTTCACCAAAAGGTTTAGTGTAAAAGTCTGTAGCTCCGGCCATGCGGGCTTTAACGCGATCGATAAATCCGTCGATGCCCGTCAACATCACGATCGGCGTCTGCCGGAAAGCGCTAGAACTACGCAGCATAGCGCAAATTTCGTAGCCGTCGAGTTCCGGCATGGCGATGTCACACAGAATTAAATCGGGTTTGAGTGGAAACACCAAACTCAGGGCTTGGAGGGGATTGCCGATCGTAGTAGCTTCATAACCGTGTTCATTTAAAATTGACTCAACTGTTTTGCGAATAGTATTGTCGTCGTCAATACAGACAACTCTGGGAACTTTGGTTTCTGGGGACGACCATTCTTTTTTATTGTTGGTGGGGGCAACAGAGGGTTCGTAAAATACTTGCACCAATCCCTGCTGCACAAAGGGGTAAATCGCCTTAGCGACAGTGAGCACGTCTCGGTTGAGGTAGCGCGCCATTTGGCGGATCGAAGTGTGCCCGTCGGCCCAGCGTCTGAGAGTATTAAAGGTGTTGACAGGCAGCGCGACTCGCAGCTCGGAGGGATCTGAAATCACCGGGCATTGGTTGGGCGACTGAATGTGAGGGTGAAACTGCTTCCACTGCTGCACCTGTTTGACAATCTTGGCCAGGAGCGAACTAATTTCTAAGCTGGTCAGTTGAGGAGCCAAAGCTGGGCCCATTTCAAAAGTGAAGGAACCCTGGTGGAGACTGAGCAAGTCAAATAGGGTTTCGTGGATCATGCTCTGGATGATGTTGCGGCCTTGAGCTGGGGTGAGGATGTGGTTTTCTAGCAGGGCCCATAGGTAGCCGTATTCTGGGGCATTGGTAGATGCCATATAGGGAACTTGGATTTTGTCGAGGGCGGTATCTGCTTTGTAGCGGCGCAGGTAGTCGCGCAAGCGAAACAAACTGCCCGCACTCTGGGTAGCGTAAATAATCTGACCGTTGAAGCAGAAGACATACCAGGATTGTCCTGCAAGGGAGCGCGAGGTAGGTTGAGTACCCGTGCCGCTGCCGGTGGAGGTGTAGGCCTCTACGAACAGTTCTCCGGTTCGCTGGCCTAACTCAATCAATTGCAGGATGCTGCGGATGTCTATTTCACTCAAATTTCCCTGCATGCAGCTAAAATGTCCTCCTTAAAACCGTTGGCGTCTGAGATCGGAAAGACTGTGTGCTGGCGAAAACATTGACTTTAGTTTCCGTCAATAATTTACGCGCTGATGCCGATCTCACAATTGGGAATTGACGAAAGGGCGATACTTGCTGCCGGGTCTCGGCCGCGCTACCAGTCCACAAGCTGAAACCGCGCAACTCGCGGCATTCTCTAAGTGTAGAGTTTCACCTTGTATTCCGTTACATAAGACCTACTCACATCTACTCATGACTAGACAAGTCTACTCAGTAGTATTGTAAAGCTTACTTCCTGTTTCATCCTGGCGGTGTCGAAACTCACCAGTCCACAGGCACGAGCCCCGCCTAACTGACGGTTTTTGACAAATTAATTGCCGCGTTTAAGTCACGGTCAATCACCAATCCGCAATAGGAGCATTCAAACACTCTCTCGCTCAAGGAAAGTGTTTCTTTTTTTGTTCCACAGTTAGAACAGGTTTTACTGGACGGGAACCAACGGTCAGCAATTACCAACTTTGAACCTTACAACTCGCATTTGTAGGTTAACGGGCGGCGAAACTCAAAGAATCCCAGAGCGGCAACAGACGCAGCCAACTTATGATTAGCCATCATTCCGCTTACATTCAAATCCTCTATGACCATTAAACCGTGATTTTGGGCAAGTAATGTCGTCAAGTTATGTAACGTATTTTTACGTGTGTTAGCTATTTTTTTATGCAGTCTCGCTATCTTGAGTTGCGCTTTTTGACCGTTGCTTGAACCGATCATTTTAGGGCGGTTTAGCCCTTGCCTTCTTGACCTTTTGGCTGCATATTTTGGGTAGGATTTTGCCCCAGCAATTACTTCACCTGTTGAGAGAGTAGCTAATGCTTTAATGCCGAGGTCAACTCTGAAAATGCTTGTATTGCCTGATTCCTGCTGTTGGGCGTCAAACCGCCAACTGATAAACCACCTGTCGGGTTGACGGGATATCGTGCAAGACTTGGTTAATACTTGTGGCAATCTTTCATAAGTTTTCAAAATGCCAATAACAGGAAATTGAATGGGAGCATCCCGGTTTTGTAAATGGTTAAAAGTATGATAAGAGCCAAAATTTTTCGCCCTCCGCTATATGATAGAAC